>JBGCFJ010000790.1:0-3162 GCA_045106885.1 Saprospiraceae bacterium | reverse complement strand
TCTAAAAAAACACGACCTTTATAATGAAGTTTGGCAGGCAGGCGTTATCTTGTTGCCAGTTCAATCTGTTGGAGTGATGGGGGATGAACGAACCTACGAACAGGCAGTTGCCTTACGAGCAGTTAATTCCATGGATGGAATGACCGCTGAATGGAGTAAATTGCCTTATGAATTCCTAGCGACTGTGTCTAGTGAAATCATTAATAAGGTCAGAGGGATTAATAGAGTCGTTTATGATATTAGTACCAAACCACCTGCAACTATTGAATGGGAGTAAACTTTAACAATTTTCAATTTTCAAAATGTAGCACAAGCTAAATAAAAGCAGTTCACTGTTATTTTTGACAATTAAAAATTGGAAATCAGACCATTTATCCTTAAAAATTCACCTTAACGAACATGAGAAGCTGGACAAATAATAAATTATTTCCGTTATTATGCTTATTGTTTTTAGTAAGTTTTACTGCTTGTGATTCTTTCAAAAAAATTCAATCTCCTGACAAAACCACTACTGGTGGAAACAAAGAAGGAAACGATGAATTGGATGAAATTCAAGGTAAACGAGTTTTTAATCCAGAAACAGGAGCCTACGAAGTGGTTACTGATGTAACAGGTACTTTGGACACCGTTGAATGGAAAGACGCACCAACAGAGGTAACAATTCCGCCCATTTCTTCACCCGCAACACAAGGAGAAATAGTCGATGAAAATACCGATTTGTTATCTAGCTACAACATGGTATTAGCCCTCCCCTTCTTAGCTGATAAATACGATGCAGTAGACAATAAAATAGACCGACGCTCTGTTCCAGCTTTAAATTTTTATGAAGGGGCTAAAATGGCTTTTGATGTACTTGCTGGAGAAGGCGTAAACCTTGATGTGAGTGTATTGGACACTAGGGCACAGGAAGGAACAACCATCCAATTAACCAATAATAATTATGAATTACAGAATGCTCATTTGGTTATAGGTTCTTTTAGAAATTCTACAGCTAGGGCTTTAGCTTCTTTTGCCAAAAAGAATGAAAAGACTTTTGTTTCGCCTATCTACCCTCACCAAAATTTAACCACGGATAATCCTTATTTTATACAGCTAAATCCAAGTGAGAAAGCTCATGCAGAAGCGGTCATGCAGCATGTAAAAAATAAATTCCAACCAGAAAATATTGTCGTATTTGCAAGAAGTGATGCCCAAGAAATTCGATTGATGAATTACTATTTAGATGCCCATTACGCCATCGAAGGTAGTACTATCGCTGATTCCATTAAATTGGTAATTATTGACGATGAAAGTCCTTCTTTAGAAAATACGGATTTTGAACCTTATATGGACGATATTAATACAACCGCCTTCATTATTGCGTCCTCTAGTCAAAGTTTTGTCTATGCGATGCTAAGAAATATAGATTTGGAAAAAGAAGATCGTTCCGTTGTCGTTTATGGACAACCACGTTGGAAAGATTTTACCCAAATTAGCTACCAATTTTATGAAACGATGAATGTACATATTAGCTCTGAGTCTTATTTGAACCCAGACGATGATACAATTCAAGCATTCAGAGAAAACTTCTATAATAAATATGGGCTACCACCTACAACGGCAGCGTTTAAAGGATATGACTCCGTTTTATATTTTGGTAGAATGTTGAAGGAATTCGGTACGGGTTTTAAAAATAAATTAGATGTCAATCCAAAAGATGGCTTACACACTCGCTTCGATATTCAACGAACAGTCACTCAACCGAAAGGAGGTTTAGAAGGAGATGCACTCAATCGATTTGACCAGTACATGAATAAACATTTAAATATCTTAGAATTTTCTGAATATCAATTTAGAAAAGCGGATTAAGAGTATCAGGTTGTAGGTGTCAGGTGTCAGGTTAGACACAAACTACTGATTTGCTACAGGAAATTATAGCGTATTCAAAAAACAAAATGGTCTAAATTCTTAAACTTTTTAGGATTTAGACCATTTTGATTTAAAGATTAAAATAATCGTCGAAATAAAAAATTTATGCTAAGTAAAGAATGGAAAACCACTAAGGAATATAAAGATATTACCTACAAGAAAAGAAATGGAGTGATTCGAATTGCTTTCAATCGACCTGAAGTAAGAAATGCCTTTCGACCGAATACCGTTTTTGAATTACTAGATGCTTTTCACTCCGCAAAAGAAGATAGAGAAGTAGGCGTTATTCTTTTTTCAGGAGAAGGACCATCTCCTAAAGACGGTGGTTGGGCCTTTTGTTCAGGTGGTGACCAGCGAGTAAGAGGAAAAACAGGGTATCAAGGTGGCGATGGTATCGGTCGTTTGAATATATTAGAAGTACAACGGTTGATTCGTTTTATGAATAAGCCAGTAATTGCCGTAGTCCCAGGTTGGGCGGTAGGCGGTGGACATAGTTTACATGTCGTTTGTGATTTGACGTTGGCTAGTAAAGAACATGCCATCTTTAAACAAACGGATGCAGATGTAGCTAGTTATGATGCAGGATATGGTTCTGCTTATTTAGCTCGTCAAGTAGGCCAGAAACGGGCTAGGGAAATTTTCTTTTTAGGTAAAAATTACTCGGCGCAAGAAGCTGTTGATATGGGTATGGCAAATGCGGCTATTCCTCATGATGAATTAGAAGAAACGGCCTACGAATGGGCACAGGAAATCTTAAAGAAAAGTCCTATGGCTATCAAAATGTTGAAATTTGCTTTCAACATGATTGATGACGGAATGGTTGGACAACAAATCTTCGCAGGAGAAGCTACTCGTTTAGGATATATGACAGATGAAGCAGCAGAAGGTAGAAATGCCTTTTTAGAAAAACGACAACCTGATTTTGATAAGTTTCCTAAGTTTCCTTAATTAACTCAAGCTGGGGGCAATTGTTGGATAGCTATATTGTTTTATTGTTATGGTGATAGATAACCATTAACTTGGTATTTTTAGCCCCATTAGCAATTTAACCATTAAACAATATAACCATTTCAACTTCTCCGCAACTTGGATTAATTAGAGTCTGTCCGTAAAGTCGATTTTGTTCCGCCCGTAACCACCAAATTTATTTGGTAGGTTCATAAATTGCTGACAGTCAATATTTTGAATCAGCCAAATAAATTTGGCGATTACGTTAGACACGCAAAGCACAAGTTTACGGACAGACTCTAATTA
>JBGCFJ010000079.1:0-1546 GCA_045106885.1 Saprospiraceae bacterium | reverse complement strand
CCCTGCTTTTTGAAAATCTTTTTCAAATTGCTCGGTTAAGTTGGGTTTTACATTTAGTATGGCTACTTCTAGTATCATTTATTATTTGGATTTGTTTTTTAATGATTTACCTCTGTTTTCGCCCGACGAATAAAGAATGGTGAAAATAGATGCTTAGTAAATAGCAGACTTTATTTTTTAAGGAAGTCATCGATATTTGATTGTAAGCTTTCTTCCGTCCATATAATCTCTTGAATTAATAACTGAAAAACCTCTTTTTTTTCTCGATTTGTCTCTCTTACATTTTCGTAGACAAAGTCAAGAACTTTTTCTAGCTTAAGTTCCAAACTCTCTTTTCCTTCATCTATATCAGATAGCGCAGATAATTTTTCAAATTCAATTAATTCAATTCTCGAATTGGCAATTGCTTTCCATGAATTATTTTTTATCGTAACTCCAGGAAGTGCAACCTTATTTAATAGGTCAATTATCGAAACTGTTTCATCATTCAAATATATTTCTAAACTATCTATCACTGCCTGTTGCTTGGGTATTTTTTCTTTTATATTAGCACTGCTTTCTGCTAACTCTTCTTGGATAGAGGAATAAATCTGATTCAGGTACTTTTTATCCTTTCTTTCTTCATTCCAATTATTGATTACTAATGCAATCAAAATCCCAAGTATTACTGGAATAATTTCTCTGATTAATTGGCTTATTTGTTTCATAAACCTATATTCTTTTTTCTCATTTTGTATTCTCTTTAAAATCCCCTAAACAAACAACTGATAAAACATCAAATCTGCAGGATCATTTGGTAAATGAATTATTTTTACAAATTGTAAGCCCAACTTTTCAAGCAACTTTTGCGATTTAATATTCGCGGGTGTGGTAATGGCATTTATTTGCGTTAAGCCAAATTCGTTTAACGCCAATGATTTTATTGTAGTGGCAGCTTCAAAAGCATAGCCTTTTTTGCCATATTGTGGTAGAAAAGCAAAGCCAATATCTACGCCTTCCAAACCTTCTCTATCGTATAAACCACAGCTCCCAATTTTTACCCCATCACTTTTTCTAATCACGGTATGATTCGAAAAGCCTAATCTTTCTTGCTGTGGGCGTATTTTTTCTAAGATGTAATTTTTGTCATCTTCCTCTGTTTTGATGCCTCTATCACCAATGTATTTCAACCAACCTTCCGTGTTCATTACTTCGTAAACAAAAGCGGCATCTGCTATGGTGGTTGGTCGGATGATTAATCTTTCTGTTTCGTAAGTTGGGTCTTTTGTGATTTTCAATTTTCAATTTATAATTTTCAATTTTCAAAACTTGTTAGCTTAAACCTCATAATACTGATGTTTATTAATCAACATTTATTTCAATATCAATATGCTGCTTTCTATCCCAATCTTTAAAATTATCTCTAAGTAGTCCGTCAAGATGATAGTGTCGGGTTGTATTTGGATGAATTTTGAAGTTGTACTAGGCAAAAAACGCAGACATAGCCTTTGCTATGGCGAGTATTTTTAACGCCGTACAGCTTTAAAAGTCGCCAAATTACCCGACA
>JBGCFJ010000789.1:0-8206 GCA_045106885.1 Saprospiraceae bacterium | reverse complement strand
ATCGACTTTACGGACAGACTCTAATTAGTCCGCTAACTTGAAATTATGAAAATTAAAACTAGCGGGTAATTTAGAGGAAGCAGGCTGAGGGGGTAATTTTTCTAAAATAGGTGCTGGAGTAGAAAAAACGCTTCTATCGCCAAAAGGCGCCCAACTACCTGTAATCGCTCGTAGTGGTTGACCATCTTTTAAAGGCAACATTTCGTGATTCCAATAAGGACTATGGAAGAAGGTATCTCCTGCTTTACCTACAAATTGCTCTCCATCTAAAATCCATTCTGTTTCTCCACCTAAAACATAATAAAATTCTGGTGTAGCATGACTATGTGTGACGTATTTACCATGTGCTCCTAGTGCAATATAAGACATATTAAAATCGTAGGACTTTTCTTGTTTCGCTTGGAAAATACCTTTCATCCTAGCAATTTTATTCCAAGTGACTAATAAATCGGCTGCTTTTTCTGCATCTTTTGCCCAGAAAAAACCACCGCCTTTTATTTTAGTAAAATCTAACCATGGAATAGTTGTTTCGTTACGAACCAATGGGGTAGTGGAATAATTGGCTTGTAGAGCAATTACTTTATCAGTCATCGAGTGCATGAAGAAATTAGCAAGTTCTTGTTCATAAAAAGGAATATCTGACGGCTTCCAGCTAATACTATCGCCTAATACAGCCGTTTTTCTATCTGCTGTTTGCCAAAATTCAAAATTATTAGGAAGGATAGCTTCCGTAGGTTGTGCATGAAAATTACACCCTGTCATATAATACCCATAACTTAGATAATCCTGCTGACCATTGGGTGCCCAAGTGAATATTAAAGCTTTTAAAGGCGTTTTTGCTTTGGCATCTGCGGTAATACTTCTTTTGGCCCAACTATTCAATTTAATGGAATTACCGACCGTTGCGGTAAGTTGTTGGCCATTCACTTTTACATCCGCAATACCTTCTAAGATATGCAAGACCGTAGGTGCAGCCTGAGCATGAGTCGGTATAACTCCTCCTGGACCAATTGCCAATTCAATGATTTTTAAATCTGGATGATTTAAGACAATTCTAGTTTTAACAGCTGCTTTTAATTGTTTAACAGCCGCTGGATTTAAAGCCGTTAAACCTGCCCAATTAAAATTGAATACTTCGGTTAATGGTGTCCAATCAGTAGTGGCTGCTTGGGTTCGTTTAGGTGTTTGTGCGGCAGTTCCTGTAAACGGTTTTGGTGCATCAGGATTTGCTAAATCTGCTGCTTTTCTATCTCTGAACTGTTGATAAATTTCGTTATAAGGGTCGACTAATTGATTCGTTTCATTATCAATATAATAAGCTGTTGGAATATCTTGAAAGCTTATTTTTTCCCCTACAGCTATTTTTTGAGGTCCGTTTTTACAGGCATTAATTAAAAAAAAGCAGCAAATAGAAAGGAGTACCAATAAAAAAGGTCGATAGGTATTAGCCAACATGACAACTGGTTTTGTTTTGAATAAAAATACAAGGTTCTACTGAAAAAAGGTCGATTTTAGAACAGGTGTCGGATACTTATTCTAAGTAAATCGTTCGATTTTTAATAATTAAAACAGCTGTTAGAGCGTCAGTTAATAAACTGATATTTTTTAGAGGTCAGAAGTCAGAAGTTAGACCGAAAATTGAAATTTTCTGTCAGAAGTCAGATTAAATATAGGCAACCAACTGAATGTCAGTAATTTAAATTTATTCAATCTGACTGCTGACAGTTTATGTAATAAACGGTCTGACTGCTCACTTCTTTCTAGTTATCAATTTTCTTTCTGATTATCTAGTATTCTGTTAAATCAAAGTGTCCGACACCTTTTTGCAGTAAGACCACAAAGATAGGATTTAAAACTATTGTGATAGTATCTCGTTGCGATGTTGCCCTGTTTTATGCAAATTGGACGTCTCGCCACCCGAAATTCTACATTAGGCGCTTACGCAAAATTTAAAACCAACAACTTGTCGATATTTTAAAATGTCGATAACCGTTAATCTCAAATTTAGCCTCGGATTCCCGCCGAAGGTGGTTTTTAATTGAAAATTGAAAATTAAATTTTACTTAGGCGCTTACACAAAATTTAAAACCAACAAATTGTCGATAATTTAAAATGTCGATAATTGTTAATCTCAAATTCCCACCGAAGGTGGTTTAAAATTGAAAATTAAATCCCTTTTTACCATAAATGAGGAAATAATAAGGGTGAATTATTGTATGAAATCTAATAAGGTATCGGCATTTTCTTTACCCGTTTTATATTTAAAAATATATTGTGCTTGTCGATAAAATTGTTGACGATGGGTTAATTTTTCGGCAATAAATTCAGTTAATTGATTGTCTGTTTTTCCTGCTAATAAAGGTCGATGAGCTGTTTCTGATTTTAATCGTTCCACCAAAATAGAAACGGGGGTTTCCAAATAAATCGTTTGCCCATTTTCGTTCATCCAATCAACATTATCAAAAAAGCAGGGGGCACCACCACCCGTTGCAATAACGGTTTGGGAAAAATCATAAGTAGCATGCAGGTAATTTTTTTCTAAATCTCTAAAAAGCGACTCTCCACCTTCTGCAAATATTTGGGAAATACTCATGCCTTCATTCGCTTCTAGGTACTCATCCATATCCAAAAATTCCCAGCCTAATTTTTCGGCCAATCCTTTTCCCATATAGCTTTTGCCACAGCCCATGAAACCGAGGAGGTAAATATTTTTAGTCATTAGTGTCATTTTTTTGCGCAAAAGTAATTAAAATTATAATCGTTCCCTGACAAACGGCTCTAAGATGCATTGGAGTAAGTAGGAGTCGGTTTAATTTTAAATTTTTTCCGATAAACCATAAGGGACGAGTAAAATAATAACCTACCAGCCTGACGGATTCTTTTCCTTTTAAAGGCATTCAGCAACCCACCCGTTTCACGGTTCGGGAGCTTACACTCTTTCATGCAAGCTGTTCACAAAAGATAAAGATTCCCCGAATCTTCCTCTTTTGTTCCTCGTTAAAATTATTCAACGTAGCAAAGGCTATGCTGAATAAGCATCCCATCCGCAAGCGGTTCACAATCAGTGATTGTTCATCTTGCCAAAAGAAAAAATAACCTCGTCATTTCTGGTAGGTTATTTATTGCCTCGCCCCTAAATTACTTGCCATTATAAAAAATGATAAATCTTTTGTAATTTTCACATTACTTAGCAAGGACAAAATAGTTCGGCTATTATTTAGATACTCCAAGGACTTGAATACGCTTAGAAAACTGACTTTTTCTAAACAAATTAACAATATTATCCAATATGATAAAAACGACCACAACCGAAGCTTTTGTCCTTCGAAAAGACACCAACGGGATTAGTGAATTAACCCTTAATCGACCACGTCAATATAATGCCTTATCCATGGCGATGTTAGAAGCCATTATGACAGAACTAGTAGCTATTGAAAAAGACGAAAGTATTAAAGTGGTTATTATTAGTGCTGTGGGAAAAGCATTTTGCCCAGGGCATGATTTAAAAGAAATCAGAAATCAACGGAATAGAGCATTTGTAGAGGGCCTTTTTGCCAAATGCACGCAAATGATGTTGAAAATCAGAAGTTTAAAGCAAATAGTTATTGCTAAAGTGCAGGGGGTAGCTACGGCTGCGGGCTGTCAATTAGTAGCGACTTGTGATTTGGCAATCGCTGCAGAACAGGCAAGATTTGCGACTTCTGGTGTAAATTATGGGATTTATTGTTCGACACCAGCTGTCCCATTAAGTCGAAACATTCATCCTAAAAAGGCATTAGAAATGTTGATAACGGGGGGATTTATCTCTGCGAAAGAGGCAAAAGAAGAAGGTCTAGTGAATAAAGTAGTTGCTGCGGAGGAGTTGGATGAGGCAGTTTTAAAAATGGCGACTATCATTTCGCAAAAAGGGCAAGATGCTTTAACGATTGGTAAGCAGATGTTTTATGAACAATTGAATATGGATGTAGAAGCAGCTTATGCCTATGCCAGTGATAAAATTGCTTGTAGTATTTTGAGTCCAGATGGAGAAGAAGGATTGAATGCATTTGCGGAAAAGAGAAAACCTAATTGGAATAAATAATTCAAATTGTTGTATTGAAGTTGAGGTTGAAATTTAAAAAATATCAATTTTTACCCTAACGCTAAACTACTACCCATTTTTTCCGAATTATTTCCCTAAAAAAATTACCTTTGCGGCTTAAATTAAGAAAGTATATGACTAAGTTTTTTATTTATCTAGGCTGTTTATTTTTGTTGGTGGCTTGTCAAGAACAAGTAGCCGAACAAACAGATGGAAAAGCCCTAAAAGAAATAAAAATAGAAAAGGGGAGTATTAGCAATGCAGATATTATCAGAAATCCAGTAACTGCCAGTAAACCAGTGGATACCGTCAATGTGGCAAAAATGGAGTTTGATAATATTCGACATCGCTATGGAGAAGTGGAAGAAGGGGCAATTGTGACGCATACATTCAAATTTAAAAATACAGGAAAAGCACCTTTAATTATTAGTCATGCTAAATCAACTTGTGGTTGTACTGTACCAGAATGGCCAAAAGAACCCATTCCAGTAGGCGGAATAAGTGAGATTTTTGTGAAATTTGATACCAAAAAGAAAGAAGCTTATCAAACAAAACCTATTTTTATTCAAGCCAATACCCATCCATCAGAAACGACTTTGTACTTGATGGGGAAAGTTCGGAAAAAGGTAGAATAATTATTAATTTTTAATTAAATTTTCAATTTAGCAGATGGAAGGACTTAACATTTTATTATTACAAGGAGAGCCAAGCCTCATGAATAATATGATACCATTTCTACTTATCATTGTAGTAATGTATTTCTTTTTTATTCGACCGCAAAATCAGAAACAAAAAGAACAACTAAAGTTTGTGGATGATATCGTTAAAGGAAATGAAATCGTGACAACTAGTGGAATATTCGGGAAGATTACGAAAGTAGACGACGATAGCGTAATTTTAGAAGTAAGCCCAAAGAATTATATTAAAGTACTCAAATCTGCAGTTTCTAAAGAATTAACGGAAGAAACGTTTAAGAAGAAAAGCGAAAAATAAAATAAATAAGGAATAAAGGTGTGAAGGTGTAAAGGTACAAAGGTGTGAAGGTGTAAAGGTACAAAGGTATAAAGGTACAAAGGAATAAAGGTACAAAAGAATAGGAATCAAATTCGATTCGACTCTCTATACCTCTGTACCTTTCAACCTCTATACCTCTCAACCTCTATACCTTTCAACCTCTATACCTCTGTACCTTTCAACCTCTATACCTATTTATTATTGCGCAGGAATACGTAAAACCTGTCCAGGATAAATCTTATCAACAGCTTTTAACATTGGCTTATTTGCTTCAAAGATAGCAGGGTAAGCCATGGCATTACCATATTGTGCTTTAGCAATTTTAGATAAAGAATCTCCACTTTGTACCGTGTAAAATGTTGCTTCTGGTTCTGCATTTTCTACTTCCATACGGTCATCTACAGAAGTGATGCCTTCCACATTACCTAAAGCAAGAATCACCTTTTCTCTAGTAGCGTTATCAAGCGTTTTGCCATTAACGATTACTTGCTCTCCTAAAGAGATGTCTAAATTTTGAACAGGTAAACCTAATTTAGCAATTTCTGCTTTTAAAGCATCTGTCTTACTCAATTCAATCTTTGCTGGTGCTACAGCAGCGGTCGTAGATTCTCCTTTAATCTTACTTAAAATGTTAGAACCTGCTCCTTTTAAAAATGAAAATAATCCCATGGACTACTAATGTTTTGAAAATTAAAAAAATTAAAAAGATGAAATTTATCCTTCTTTTTATAAGAAACGATTCTTTTTAAGAACAGTTTCTATTATTTAGATGACAAAAGTATTAAAAAGTAACAGGATTATAAAGGTTAAAGATGTTAACAGTATTAATCACAAAAGATTGCTGTATAGTGTCGAAGCTATGCTCCTTAAAGAAATAACTACAATTTCTGATGATTTCTACAGACGGTATCGGAGCAATGCTCCTAAAAAATTGCAAAAAGAGCGTAGCTTTGACTCCGTCTGTAGATAAAACTGCAAAGTAAGCCAATCAGGAGCGTAGCTTCGTCACCCTAAGAATAGTTTAAGATATTTTTGATGTCTTTTTGTGGTTAACAGTTTTAATGCCCTTCGTCCGTAGCTCTAAGTATTAAATCACAGACGCCTTGGACGGTGGGATTAGCTCTTAATGTTTTGCTAATCGTCGTTTCTTCTATTTTATAAACACTTTCTAGTTCACCATAAAGTGCCATATAAGCATGTTCTGTTTTTAAAATTTCGGCTAAAGGAGAATGATAGTCAATGTTATCAAGCACAATTGGTGATTCCCCATCTATAGTTGATAAGTTGGATAACCATTGTTGGACATACTGGCAAATGTCAGAAAATTCCGTAGCCCTTAAATTCAATCCTGCTTTACCCATTTGGCCACTAGCCAAGGTTAAGATATTTTTTCTGACTAAAAACTCCCAATCTTCTTCCTCAAATTGTATACTGACTTTTTGCCCATTATTTGTTCTAGTCCAGCGACCATATTTATACATTGGTCGTTCGTTTTTATCATAATTAATCAATAAAACAGCCCTTAAATCAGCCGCTAAATTTAAATAAGCTCGACTATTTTCAGAAGGTCCAACTGCTAAAAGGCCAGAATAATTGTCTGGAAGCGCAGGCAATTCAGCATTGGAAGGGTCAGGAGGACCGAATAATTGAATGCTTTTCAACTGTTCTTGTGGAGCAAAAGCAAGGGTATATTTTTGTCCAATTAATAAGGGATTAGCTACAGGAAAGCCATCTATATCTGCTACTGTCAAATTGCTTGGAATAGCAGGTTGGTTGAGGGTATCAAAATTACTCATTCTAAAAAGCATAGATTGCCCATCAATTTCAAATTCATAATCACTTCTACCTGTATAGATGGTGGCGTTTTTGTAAATACCGACTCTTTCATTGACAGTTGGAGGTGTTGTAGTTGAGGTCGTATTATTTTTAGGGTCGCAAGCCATTAATAAAAATAAACTTACAAGAAAAAGGAAAAATCGCATAGTTTTGTCAGTTTTATTGGGAAGATATTGAACCCCTCATTTTAGCCGCTGAGAGTGGCGTTTAAAAAAAGTGTATGGTTTATAATTGGAAGATAAGGAAAAAGTTACCACTGTGCCATATAAAGATTTATTTATTATAGATTGTCGATTTCAATTATTGTCGATTAATTATTCTTAATATTCTTTTTTCAAAATACTGGATGACGGTAAGAGAACCATCTTTGGATAAATGGTCCCAATCACTTAAGAAAATTTGATTTTCTTTTTGGACTAAACAAGACTTCTGATTACAAAAAGGTTCTCTTGGATCAAAATAAAAAAAACTGGGTTTTTCTTCTACATATTGCTGAAAGAATTTATTGATGTGATAATAATTTTCATTCGGGACAAAGGTTGTTGTTCGATTCTTTGTATTGCCTTGATAATTAGGTTTTAAAATTCTTTCAATGTGATTTAGTTTATTTGCATACGACATGATTGGACCAGTACCAAAAATAATCACTTTTCTTTCACCAGCTAATTTCAAAAGCTTTTCTATTTTATTTATTAAGACGTTGAAGCTTTCTTCCTGATTGGAGAGTTTAATTATTCTGCCATCAGCAAGTTTGGCTTTACTTCTATTTAATTGCACTGCCCAATAATGGCTAATTAAAAGCGTAGCATCTGGGTTTTGTTTTAAGATTTTTACCGTTTTAGCTATAATTTTTTTTACCTCTTTTTCTTCTAAATGTGTGGGGATAATATCAGGTAAGAAAATTGCTGAAGGATTCATTAAATTTGGTATATAAACATTTTTTTTATGTTTTTTTACAAAAATGGAATCGATACCATACATTAGGTGTCCACAATGACTTTCACCAAGTAATACTAAATCTATCTTTTTGTTATTTTCTTCAGTAGCGGCTATAATGCCTGGTTTGTAATTTGCTCCTCCCCAATAATTTTTATGAAAATCTTCAATGTTTTTAAACTTACTAGCAAGTATTGTTTGGTTTGCATCTAATCTCGATAACCATCCTTTATTTGTTGAGACACAATGCGTTAGGATGCTAGTAGAAAAAATAAAAGTAAATATTGAAAAAATAAATAATTTATTTTGGCTGAAGCCGTAGTTTTTTTTATAATCCTA
>JBGCFJ010000788.1:0-4524 GCA_045106885.1 Saprospiraceae bacterium | reverse complement strand
AAAAAAAGAGCAGCAGCCAATATTTGTTCTGCCCATTGGGGAGATGATGATTCGTACTTTTGTGAAATTTGCTACAAAAAGCATGAATCAACATGCGATGAAGCAGAAGATTATTGGATGCCCGTCGTTAATTCTCCAAGAATGGGAGCATGTGGATACGATGGCGGTACAATTGATACTGAGCGAGATGGTGTGTTTAAGGTAAAAGCATAAATTCGGTTGTCAATTCAGGCTGACCGCAAACTACCGATTTGCTAAATCTGCCAGATTTAGTAAATCTTTTTCTCAATAAAAAATCAAGGGTTTAGATTTACTAGATTTTGAAAACCTAGCAAATCTGCTCATTTGCGGTCAGCCTGGGTTATCGGTTATCAGTTTGACAAATCAACAACTGGCAATCAAATTCACGTTGTTTTCCTCATTCCCTATGTTATCTAAAAAAATACTCAAAATTCATTCAAAATAAGCCCGCTCAATCCGCTTCACAAAGGCCAATTCTGCTAGTTGTTGCAACTTCATTTTAGCATATTCTTGATGCGTATTCCCAATACACAACCACTCGACCTTACTACAAGCTATCCTCCCTTTTGATTTTTTATGAAATTGTAAACTAGGGTCAATTTGTCGGACTTGATTGAGGTATTGATTGTCCGCAGGCACGCAGAATTCGTAACTCACCGCTACTTTTCCATCGGCTGGTCCGATTAAACCGTCTTTGTCTAAGGCATTAATATCAAAACCAATTTTGGGGCTGGGGTGGAGGATTTTTTGGTTGGCGCAATTCCAAAGTAAGGACGTGGCGGCAATTAATACAAGAATACGAGTAGCTAAAGACATAAGCAATGGATTTTAAAGCTAAACGATTTTTTATGAAAAAAGTTAAAAATGGGTTTTAGAATCTAGCGTGTTAATCAATGGAGTGGTCTTATTAGAGACGATGATTTTTGTCACTTTTAAATAATGCTAAAAAAATAAAATAGATAACTTAGTAGTCAGTCAAGATGATAGTGTCGGGTTGTATTTGGATGAATTTTGAAGTTGTACTAGGCAAAAGACGCAGACATAGCCTTTGCTATGGCGAGTATTTTTAACGACGTACAGCTTTAAAAGTCGCCAAATTACCCGACAATATTAACTGGACTGATTACTTAGTGACGAGGAAAATAATAACTTACCAGCCTGATGGATTCTTCGGTAATGACTTTGATATATTCTAAAACCGTTTTGCGAAAAACAGGAATTTGAGTAGGAAATAAGTTAGCGCCATGCATCGACCAATTTGCTTGGACTCGTTTATCTGTTTCCCCTAATTCCGACCCAAAATAAATGCCTTCTTTTAAATCGGGTTTGCCAGATGTTAATTCCCCTTTAACAGGGAAAAAGCCTCGCCATGCTTTACCGCCTAATGCCATTTTTATTTGCATCTTTTCTTCCAAATCTAATTGAAAAAATTGATGACTTAGCCTTTCCAAATCTTTTTGTAATTGCTCAGAAATACCGTGATTGCTGATGTAGAAAAACCCGTATTCGGTGCAGGCTTTTCTTAATTTTTGGGCTACTTCTTGGTTGTCCTTTGCTTCATTTCGTAAGGAACTGACATCAATAATCGGGACTTGCGTGAGTTGTTGGTTGGAATTAGAATTTGACATATTACAGGAGTTTGATAGTATAAAAATACTATTTTAAAAGACCATTATTTTATGAAGGACATTGGTTTCGCCAGCTTGCAAATGAACAAAATAAATACCTTGCGTTAATTGCTTTGCATTTATAGTGAGTTCATGTTGACCTGCTACTTGTCGAGAAGGCGGTAAAAGCGGTTCAATTTTTTGCCCTTGAAGATTATAAAGTGTTAAACTAACCAAATCAGCCTTTGGTAAATCATAAGCAATAGTCGTTTGTTGATGAAAGGGATTCGGTTGACTAGTTAACTTAGGATTAGGGGATACCGCTTCTTGCGTATTTGTAGAAAGGGCTACAAGAGGGTGCATATCCAGCATTAATTCATCAAAATAAGCAATTCGATTAGGGATTGTTGCCATAATCGTATTTTTTAAACCTTCATCAATTCTATCTACTTTATAACGCAGCGCAAGATAAAGTAAAAAAGTTTCTGCAACATCTTCCCTAGTTGAAAATTCTTGAGCATAAGTCGAAATAAAAGTAGGGTCGGCTGCTTGGGCTGCTTTCCAACCCGCAGTAGAAGCATGTGGGTCATCTAAGGAAGTATGGGAAGCTTCATGTATCAGCGTTTCTTCCAAAATTCCATCCTCTACATAAAGAGCTGCTTGTCCTGTATGAATTAGAATATTTCTATTGCCGCCACCAAAAGGATTGACCCCTTTATGAATCCAAACGGTTTCTGCGTCTTTCCGAAGTACCGTAGGTAATTGACCAATAAAAGGTGCATATTTTTCTGCTTCCGATAAGGCAGCTTCTGTACCACCAAATTCTGGATTCACTTGGATTTCTGTACTTAGCCCATCGTCGAAAGTCGCATTAAATAAATAGGCATTAACATTAATCCAATCGTTAACTCTACGGTCGAACATGGTCCGAATACCTCTTCCTGCGTCTTCTAATTTTAGGAAAGTAGTGGGGTCTTCGGGCGTAATGATATCAGGGTCTAAAAAGATAGTTCCGCCGAAAGGAGGAGATTGTGCCACTAATTTATTAAAATTGGCAATACCAAATACTAAAATTGTAAGGAGAAAAGCTGTCATTTTCTTTGCCATAATCATCGTTTTTTTGGTGAAATCGTAAGCTTAAAGATACTAAATTTTTTCTAAGCTACGCCGAAAAAAAGCCCTCTACGAGGGGAATATCATTGTATATTTGACATATGGAAACTAGGGATAAACTTACAGCACATTACGAACCATTATTACAAGGTACTTACGATTGCGTTGATAGATTAGTACTCAATGCATATTGTCCACTTCTGCTAAATCCAGGAGGGCTTCGTTACTGGTATCGTCAAATATATGGAGAAGATGATACTTTAAGTACCGCTAAATTAATAGGATATGCAGGTAAATTTTCAAAAAAAGTTCAAAGTTTTTGCAAACAACAACAAATTCCTTTAATCTATTGTAAGCCAGGAGAACGCAAGCACGACAAAGCAGAAGGATTAATTCCTAAGGCTAAAAACTTTACAGGGATATTTGCCATATTAGTCGGTCGTTCCATGGCACCACTATGGGAAGTTAAACGGTTTTCCAATGGTATTGATATTAGGCGTAAAAAGAAATTAAGCTTTGTGAATCATTATCATTTTCACATAATAGATAAAGATTGGGGGCATATCACAATAAAGATGTGTGCCCATCCACCCTTTAGTTGTCAAATTATGTTGAATGGACATGAATGGTTGGCAAATCATCCGAAAGTAAAAAAGCTAGCACCCGAAAAACAAGGAAATTGTTTCGTAGATTACACGGACGCAGACGAGTTGACAAGACACGCAGAGACCTTAAAAAGAAAAGGGCGGCTTGCCAAGTTATGCGACCGCTGGATATACAAATGCTTATGGTTCGGTTTAGATTATATCGAACAGCAAAAAGCATCCATGCGCTACAATTACTCCATTTATCAAGTAGAATACAGTAGAAATCTGTTATTCAAAAGAGGGCGGTTTCTAGACCAAGTTTATCAAGGTATTATTAATTTAACCCGACCAAATTTGGATATTCCTCTGCTAAAAACTATGTTTGGTTCAAAGAAACGACCTTATCAAACTGTAAAGAAAAGGGCTAACCGAAGCTCTGCTATCGAGGTAAGTGTTCAGACACCTGATTACAATTTAACGATATTTAAAATTCATTTCGGTAAGCTAACCGTTAAATTGTATGACAAAGGCGAACGTACCTTGAGAGCAGAGGTTGTTGTTCATAATGTCAAGGAATTAAGATGTAAACGGTCTGTGAGTAACTTCAAGGAAATTGTAGGTAAACTTCAGTCCATTATGAATGACTTTATGAACAATCTATTTTATATGCATCATTCCATGATTGAGCAGATGAATTTAAACCAATTAGCCCAACCTGTCTTAAAAGGAAAGACTCGGTTGGCTGGAATTAATTTGACTCAACAAAGAATGACCGATGTACTGCAAGCAGTTCTAGCCTTATCGCTTCAACCTAAAGGCTACGCAGCAAAAGACCTTAGCCAGAAAATGCAACAAATCGGATGGGATGCATATTCTCCTCGAATGGCTGCTTATGACTTAAAAAAATTAAGAGCTAAAGAATTTGTAACTAAAGCTAGTGCCAGAAAATATAAAAATACGCCAATGGGTATTCAAAATATTACTGCTTTATTAGCTTTGACTCAACAGCAAATTCCACATACTCTTGCTATCATAAAAAATAGTGAATCCCTAGATGACAAAGAACTTTCGCAATTAGAACAACATCACTTTAATATCAATAAAGAAATTGTTGCGCTAAATGCTATTTACGGTATTCAAGCAAAAGCCGCATAATTATCGACATTTTAAAATATCGACAATTTGTTGGTTTTAAA
>JBGCFJ010000787.1:0-2448 GCA_045106885.1 Saprospiraceae bacterium | reverse complement strand
ATACGGCTGTAAATTGTTTTTATTTGAATCCTTTTTTAGGGTAGTTATAAAACAATTAATGCCCTTATTTCTGCTTTCAACAATCAACTGGAATCAATTATCGGAGACTTTTCTGCGGCGATAACTGCGATAGTGTCCCTCGTTCTACCCTTAATCATCATAACAATTTTATTTGCGATGATATTCAAATTCTTGCCTGATGCAAAGTTGAAATGGAAAGATACCTGGGTCGGGGCTATTTTTACAGCTATTCTATTTAGTGGCGGAAAATACCTAATTGGTTTTTATATTGGTAATAGCCAAACTGCCAACCTTTACGAAGCTGCGGGAAGTGTGATGGTCATTATGGTTTGGGTATTTTTTGCATCTTCTATCTTTTTGTTTGGTGCGGTTTTTACTTATGTGCATGCAGAATTTATAGATGGGCAAGTACTTCCTGAAGATTATGCCGTTAAAGTTGTAAAAAAGGAAATAGAAATAGCGGAATTAAAAAACCCATAGCGGACTAACCAAAAGAATTAGCCAACTATGGGTTGATAAAAACACCTAAAACTTTAAAAATCCTAAAAATACTTTTGTAGGAAAGTATACGATTAGTAAAACTATCTTACCATTCAGTTTTTTTTGTTATTCGTGCTTCTATCATTTTAAACAGTCGGGGAAATATTAGTCAAATACTTCTTCTAGCATCTCTACTTTATCTAATGAGCGAGCGATGCCATTTCTTTGTTTTAATAATTCTGCGGCCAAATCTGATGAGAGCTTGTAGGTATTCAAAAATTCATCGTAAGCCTCTAAAGATGCTTCCTCTCCTCTTTCACATTCTTCTAATACAGCTTCTTCATCGCTAAAAGCCAAAGCACTCTTAAAATCAATCCATGCTCTATGTGCTTTTCCAACTAAACTGCCTTCTGTGATAGGAGTTCCACCCAACTTAAGAATCTCCTTCTTTAAAGCTGCTGCATATTGAAACCGTTGTTGAGACCTTGCCCCAAAAAAAGTTTTCAATCCGAGAACTTCTGTATTCCCTCTAGCATTTTTGTAGCCTTTTTCTGCGTCGTAAGTTTTTTCTAAGAGGCCATTAAGCCCTTCGATTACTGCTTTAGTGTCAGTCATTTTTCTAAATTTTAGGAAACTATCTGAATCCGAATAAAACTGCTCCAATTGGACAGATAGCTTTTAGGTTAATAATGATTTAATTGAGACCATTTTTATAATAAAGGAATACTAGCTTCCCTCCTAATAATAGCAGTCGAATAAACGAATAACTTATAAGTGTACCCTGCAAATCATTTGTAATCAACAGTATTATAAAAATGGGCTGTTTTAAAAAACGTTGGTATTTAACTATTAGGTCAACGCATTTAATGAAGCATCTCTAAAACGGAACGGTAGGCTTCATGTTCAATTGGTGACAAATATTTTTTTATGACGACCTATCAAATTAACCCGATTGGAAGTAATTTTTATTTTTTTTTCAAAAAAAAGTGAACATCCAAGTCACTCATCCTTTTTAGATACAAATGCTAAAATATAAATTAACTCAAGTTTGAGTAGGTAAGATTTGCTTACGCTACTCCTGGCAACCTTTTGCCTATAAGCATTAAATTACCCTATATGGAATTTGAAATAGAAAAATATAACGCACATGGAATCATTAAAGATATTGCCCGAAAATTGGGTACTAAATCTAGAACAGACTGTTTAGAGGAGATTATCGAATTACCGAAAGAGTATGGTAAGGGGAAGATTGTCGGCTTTAGTTTTAGTGATGGGGTTAGCTTATTAATTTTTAATTGTCAATTGAAAGATGATTGGATTTTGGTTTTTGAAAATGATGCTCCTGCCCCATTGCAGTTTAATTTTAATATGAAAGGGAACATCAAACATTTTTTTAATCGAAAAAGTATTCAATATCAATTGAATCCATTACAGGGTACGATTACCGCACATCCAGCGGGTAGTTCTCAAACTTTTCAATTGCCCCATAATACGGATATTTTATTTAATAGCTTACTCATAGATAGAAAAAAATATAGCAGAAAGATAAAATGTATCTTAGATCAGATGCCTGCAAGTTTAGCCGATATTTTTACCGATACCGATGCAAAAGAGTCCTTTTTCTATCAAAGTAATTATAGTTTATCGGTTGCTGGATGTATAAAAAAAATAACGCAAGATAAAAATGAAGGGCTTGTCAGAAGTACTTTTTTGGAAGGAAAAGTATTAGAATTATTTTCTAAGCAAGTCAAGCAGTATCAAGATGATTTGAATTCTCCTGGGCGGCAAGTAATGCTTCGAAAATTTGATTTAGAAAAAATAAAAATGGCTAAGGACTTACTAGTTAAAGATTTAGTAAATCCTCCAACTATAGAGGAACTGGCAAAACAAGTAGGTATTAACCGCCAAAAACTAAAGATGGGCTTTAAAAAAGTATATGACAAAACT
>JBGCFJ010000786.1:0-2162 GCA_045106885.1 Saprospiraceae bacterium | reverse complement strand
GGTCAGGAGACTCCGATAAAATCGGAGCAGGCTCAGCGGATAGCAGTGTCTATTCTGGAGACTAGACACATCGAGCGCCGATATTTCTAGTCTCCAGACTAGAAATCGCTATCTCGTCGTCTCCTGACGACGCTCGTTTTGAGAACTTATTGTTTAATCTGACTTCTGACAGAAAATTTCAATTTTCGGTCTGACTTCTGACCTCTAAAAAATATCAATTTATTATCTGACGATCTAAATACTTCCTCTTTTGATTTGGCGGTATTTGTTTTAAGAAACGAAGTGTGAACAAAAAAATACATTATTCTTTAATAACCAATAAAAAATATAACAATATAATTTTAAATTATAGTTTGAGTTGTTTTTTAGGAGTCGATTTATATATTTAATTTTTTGTGACTTTGTTGAAAATTGCCCGTCCAAAGGTTAGATTTGAATTTATTATGTACGTATAAATGACTGACAATCAAAAAAATAGTTATACTTTTATTTTATAAATTAAGAACAACGTAAGAGAAAACTACCCAAAATACCTCACTATATTTACATCCGTTTAATTAATATTTCCAAAAACGACACTGGTTTTCTCTTCCCCATAAACTGTAAAAATTTATTTTATCGTAATCTATTTTAAATTAAAACAACTACAAACATGGTTAACATTGTTGACGCTTTAAAAGGATATGTAACTTCAGAGTTAGTATCCAAAGCAGCCAGTATGCTTGGCGAAGATGCTAGTGGCATTACAAAAGCTGCAGCTGGTTTAATTCCAACTATTTTAGGAGGAATGTTAAGCAAATCTACTGATACGGGTGCTTTTGGGAATATCTTTAGTTCTCTGCAAGATAAGCAGAATGACGGTTGGATGGATAATCTTGGTGGATTGATTGGAGGTGGAAATTTAGCTCAAAATGACCCAAAGGATATTGCTGGTGGTCTAATGGGCAGTTTATTTGGAAGTAAAGTTGGTGGTATTCTTGACTTAATAAGTTCTGTGGCGGGCGTCAAGAAAAGTTCTTCTTCAGGCTTGTTAGGAATGGTCGCTCCTTTAGTAATGAGTTACCTTGGTCGAAAAATTAGGAAAGAAGGATTAGATGCTTTTGGCCTAAGCAAATTTTTAGGCGGACAATCAGCTAATATTATGGGGGCTTTACCCGCAGGTATGGGTGATTTGGTTGGTTTTGCAAAAAATGCTGGAGGAAACATTGGCAATACCGCTAAAGAAACGGTTTCTAGAGCTACTTCTACTGCAACTAAGCATGTAGAAAATAACACTGGTGGTGGTAATAAGTGGTTATGGCCATTATTATTAGCAGCTTTGGCAGCTGGTGCTTTTTATTTCATGAAAGGTTGTGAAACACCAGAAGTACCGAGTGTAGATGTCACAGAACAATTAGACAAGGTAAAAGATGCGGCGGGTGATGCAGCAGGTGCAGTGACAGATGCAGCAGGTAGTGCAGTAGATGCGGCAGGTTCAGTTGTTGACGCAGCAGGTGCAGTTGCTAATGCAGCAGAAGGCGCAGTAGATGCAGCAGGAAATGCTGTTGGTGCATTAGGTGCTTTCTTCAAGAGAAAATTACCAAATGGTGTTGAATTAAATATCCCTGAAAATGGTATTGAGTCACAAGTGGTTAATTTCATTACAGGAAGCAACGCTGTTGATAAAACTAGTTGGTTTAACTTTGATAGATTAACTTTTGCTACAGGCAAGGCTACGCTAGATATGGATAAATCAGGGGAGCAACTTAAGAACATTGCTGAAATTATGAAAGGTTACTCTACGCTTAAGGTTAAGCTTGGCGGATATACGGATAATACTGGAAACGAAGCAGCGAATATGACTTTGTCTCAAAATAGAGCGGATGCAGTTAAGGCTGCTTTGGTTGCTATGGGGATTGCTGGGGATAGAATAGCAACAGAAGGCTATGGTATAGCTCATCCTATTGCTGATAATGCTACACCAGAAGGTAGAGCACAAAATAGAAGAATTGCACTTAGAGTAGACGCTAAGTAATCAATGATTGACAGTTTGCAGTAGGCAGTAAAGCAGTATGCAGTAAAATAGTAGACAGTCAGCAGTTGCAGTCGGCAGTAAAGCCTTGATTTTCAATGCTGAAATTTTGCCTAAACACAGTTAGTTGAACAGTCTCAAATAGTTTGCC
>JBGCFJ010000785.1:0-2817 GCA_045106885.1 Saprospiraceae bacterium | reverse complement strand
TCACAAACGGTGTTTGCTCATCTTGCCTAACGAAAAAATACACTCGATTAAACTATCAATTACTTATGACTTGAACCACTATGTATATGACCCAGATTTTAATAAATTAGAAATATATCATCGAAAAGGCGAAAAATTAGAGAAAGTTGCTACTAGAGATTGGACCAGTCCGTTATTAAAATTTAGATTACTTTGGACGAAAGACACGTTGAAATTATTTCATCCTAATGGCGAACCATTTCTTTCTTATGCAGAGATTATTGCAAATGTAAAGTCTTCTAATGAAGCAATAGAGAAAGCCGTAATAAAAGCAGAAAAGGCGGAAGCAAAAGTAGAATATCACTTTATATGCTTCTTCTAATGACAAAGCTTTGATTGCTTCTCGGGTCGTGCATGGACATCCACGTGCTGGAGATTCTGGTGAAAAATTATTAAGGGCGTAGGTATTGGTTTAGATGTGTCCTTTAAGCAAAGTCAGCAAGAGGCGATTGTACGGGAATTGAATAATAATCCTGTTCAATGGTATTATGTTTTTGGGTTGTCTTATAAATTTTGATAACTTTTGTTTTCTAAAAACTAACCGACCGCTGCAAATACATCACCACTTCCTGCATATCAGAAGTAAACTCCCCAAAAGGGCTCGTAAAAACAGCTTGTAATTGCTGATTAGCAACAGGGTCTTGATAGAAAACCAATAAATGCTGTTGGAATTCACCATTATTAGAAGTGAAAATACTTTGCTCTGTCCAGATGCCACCTCTTAAATTTTTAGTTAACAAATTGCCCTTGGTGCTAATCGTTTGATTGGCAAAAATTTGTTGAGTGAAATTTTCAAAAGAAATGGCAGAAAGGGGATTTAGCGTTAGTTCAAAATTAGTCGCTTTTTTATTGGGAAAAGTGGCTTTAAAAGCATTGCCATCCCAGTCGGATTTTGCCGATTTTGGAAAAGAAAAAGACAAGGCGTTTTCGCCTTGATTGATGGTTACTGGTTTAAATTTACCTGCTAAGGTAGCATCTCGTTTTTTGAATGAAGTTCCAAACATAAATAGTCCGCCAATAGCGCCATTCGGAAAAATAGTAAATTGTATCTCTCTAGGATGAGAAATATTCCTCAAAGCAGCTCTCGATTCATTGGTAAACTGCAATAAATAATGTCCTTTTAAGACCTTTTCATTATACGATTTGAGGGCTAATTCCCCATTTTCGTCTTCATAAATATCAATCGTTATATCTTTGAAAAATGGACTTTCTTTCCCGTAAGGAAAATATTTTCCAATATATTTTGACCATTTTTCTTTAGGCAAAATATAATCTTCATCTTCAAAAGGGTCATCAAAACGCATGACTGCAAAATCGGTAGTAGGGTCGCCATTTAATAAATGAATGACATTATTTACCGTATTTTCTAGGGTAGGGTAGACGTAACGGTCTAAACGATTGACATCTCCATTAAATATCAACATCACCCCTTGATTTTTATCTCTGCTCAATCCTGCGATGGCAGCGGTTGTACCCGTATTCCCAATTTGGATATAAATTATTCGGTCTTCAATTTCCATTTTTAACCAACCTAACCCACAATGAATGTCAATTCCATTTCCACCCAACATTGTCCCCAATCCTTGAAAAGAAATATTAGACTTGAAAATATCTTCTATACTACTGGCTTGCAAAAATTGCTTGCCTTGAAATTTTCCTTCATTTAATAACATCGACATCAAATTTGCCATATTATTAACAGATGATTTCATTTCTGAACCAGCTGGAAAAAAATTGCCATTAATCGTTCCTTTTTCCGCAGGGATACAATTCTTTAAAGCCATTTCGTGTCCATATAAAACGTTTAATTCGTCAAAACGACTAGGTTTGGTCGTTGTTCGATTCATTTTTAAAGGAACACAAATATTTTTTTCGATGTAATCGGAATAAGTCATGCCTGATAATTCGCTAATAATCAATCCTGCAATACTATAACCTTCATCACTAAATTCATAAGCCAATCCTGGTTTTCTTTTAACATAATAACCCTCCATTGACCGAACAAATTTGCTCAGAGATTCCTCTGGATTTAAACTAGGAACGGCTTCAAATTGCGCAGGAATAGCCGTTGTATTACTCAAGCACATGCGAACTGTAATGTCATCACTAAAGTTTTTATTGGCAGTCGTAAACCAAGGCAAATAAGTGGTAATAGGTTTTTCTAAATCAACTTGTCCTTTTTCTACTAATTGCATAATACCAATCGTCGTCAAAGCCCGTCCAATGGAGCCGATACCTAAGCTACTATTCCCTGACATTGGCGTAGAAAATCCTTGCTTCTCGACCCCATATCCTTTAGAAAAAGTCAATTGGTCACCTTCCACAATCGCTATCGAAAACCCCGGAATAGGGATTTTTTCTTGATAATCGCTTAGGTATTTATCTATTGCTTGAAAGGTAGCTTTTTGCCCATTTAGAGTGAAAGCCATTAATGCGATAGAAAGAATGGTTAATATATTTTTCATTTTATATGGTATTAAGCTATTGAATATTTTTTATTTTCTAATGATTTTATTTACTCAGATGATAAAATCTTAATATTTTATTCTCTATAAAATAAAACCTATATTAGGTGCGACTTTAATCTGATGTAGTCTCAAATGGTGACGAAGCTACGCTCCTTTCAGGGCAATTTTATTACTTATGGTTACAGACGGGGGCAGAGCTACGCTCTTTTCGATTATTTTTAAGTGCATAACCATAGAATTCTATGGTGCATAACTTTAACTACGTCAGTAAAAACTAACCATTTTAGCATAGACCGATAATAAAGCATAT
>JBGCFJ010000784.1:0-5522 GCA_045106885.1 Saprospiraceae bacterium | reverse complement strand
GCATGCGATTTAAAGCCATGCAACATTTTACGGCAAAGTTACCCTTGGTAAATAAGCCAGAAGATGTTAAAACTGGGATTGGTAAAAATACAATCGAAGCCCTGCAAGTTGGAGGAGGGTTAGGCAATGTTTTAGAAATGGCCGCCTGGATTCAGTTCTTTGGAGACAAATTTAAGGGGATTAACACAACCTTAACAGGAGGAGATGCTGAATATTTTGCTAAACGGCTGAAAACTAAGATATTTGCCAACTCAAATTTAGTCCTAATCGGACTTAACAAAATCCTTGATTATAATGTGGAGCTTTAGTAAACGTATTTTTTTGACGCTGTCTGCTTGTTTCGTAGTGACGCTGGCCATGGCTCAACCTAAGAATAATTCTCCTTATTCTAGATTTGGCTTAGGAGATGTTTTAAACCAGAATTTTGCGAACCTTCGGGCAACGCCTGGTTTTACCAATGCTTATAATAATGCTTATCATCTGAATTTGCAGAATCCAGCTTCTTTAGGCTTTATGCAAATGGCAGCTTTTGATTTTGGATTATATGGTAGAAATTCCAATTGGGAAAGTGGCACGCAAACTAATGATAACTGGAGTGGTAATTTATCCCACCTAGCATTAGGTTTTACCTTAAATAATCCAGTTAATGACTTGCTGGATAGAGAGGTTAGAAATTTTGCTTGGGGCATGTCTTTTGCTTTAGTGCCTTATTCTTTAGTTGGGTATACGGTGCAGACAGAAGGAGATGTACCCAATATAGGCAATGTAATCAGCCAATTTAGAGGAGAAGGTGGAACCAATAAGTTTGTCTGGTCTAATGGATTTAGATATAAGCAAACTGCTGTCGGTTTTAGTATGGGCTACTTATTTGGTAAGATTGAAAATACCAGAGGCGTTATCTTTGAAGACCTTGCTGCTGGATACCAAGATAGATTTGTAGATGATTTTAGTATTAATGGATTTACTTGGAAATTTGGGGCACAGCATAACTTTATTTTTAATGCAGGAGATGCTAAAAAGGTGAAAGTTTTGACTTTAGGTGTGACAGCAAGCTCGAATAGTAGTCTTAATACTAACACCTCTCAATTTTATTCTCGATTTAATCCATCTTATGTGACTGGCTTGTCGAATGATACAATTGTCAATAGAAGTGAAATTAGTGGTAACGCTACTTTACCAGGACAAATTGGAGCAGGTGCAATTTTTGCAAGCGGAGCGAAATTTAAGATTGGCGTAAATTATGATAAGCTGTTTTGGAGTAATTATCGGAATGATGCTAAACCAGAAACTTTTGAGGATACTTATCGAGCATCATTCGGGGCAGAATATACGCCAAATTATTCTTCTTATAATAAATTTTGGCAAAGAGTTAGATATAGGGTGGGGGCATTTACAGGGACAGACCCCAGAAGTATAGATGGACAACAATTAAAAGAAACTGGTGTTACCTTTGGGTTTGGATTACCCATTACTTTGCCGAGAAAACAGGTCTCTTTTGTTAATATTGCTTTAGAATTTGGAAAAAGAGGCGCGAATACGGCATTACAGGAAACTTATGGAGAATTTACCGTAGGATTTACTTTAAATGATAATTCTTGGTTCTTTAAGCGAAAATTTAATTAAGATATCCAAGTTGCGGAGAAATTGAAATGGTTGTATTGTTTGATGGTTAAATTGCTAATAGGGCTAAAAATCTCGAATTAAGCGGTTATCTAGCGTCCTAACAATAAAACAATATAGAGCAATCCAACAATTGTTTGCAACTTGAATTAAGATAAAGAATACTAGAAATTAGACCTTGAAAAAGGCCTGATAGTTGACTTCTAAAAATAACATATAATTTTAAAATAAAAACTAAAAATTGTAAAATATGAAGCGAATAGAAAAAATGTTCAAAGCTGTTTTGTTTTTTGCTGGGGTGTTGTATCTAGCAGTTCCTGCGAATGCACAATGTGGTAAATTTGCCGATTCAGGAAATGCGGAAGAATCAGAAACATTCCACGTATTATACCGACAAGATGCAAAATCTAAAAATTATGAAGCTGCGCTTCCTAATTGGGAAAAAGCTTTTGCTGCTGCACCTGCTGCGGATGGTTTAAGAGATGTTCACTACACAGATGGTATCAAAATCTTGAAAGATTTGATGAAGAAAGAAACAGATGAGGCAAAAAAAGGAGAATTGGCTAAGCGAGTGATTGGCTTATATGATGGTGCTATTGCTTGTTTGGAAGCAGGAAGCATTAAATTGCCAAAGACAAAAGCAGAAGATAGAATTGCTTATCACCTTGGTCGTCAGGGATTTGATATGTTCTATGAGTTAAGAACGCCTTACGCGCAAACTAGAGCAACCTTGGAATCAGCTCTTGAAAAAGGTGGAATGAACACAGAGTATATCGTGTTGGACCCTTATGCAAGAATCGTGGTACATCAGTTTACTAACGAGAAAATGACGAAAGAAGAGTCTAGAACTGCTTATGCTAAATTATTAGAAGTAGCAGACCATAATATTGCGAATAACGCAAAATACAAAGCTTATTACGAGCAAGCAAAAGGTTCTGTAGAAGCTATCTTTGCTCAGATTGAAAATAATATTTTTGACTGCGCTTATTTTGTCGAAAAATTCCGTCCTGAATATGACGCTGATCCTGACAATCCAGAAGTATTAAAGAAGATTGTACCTATCTTAAAGCGACAAGGTTGTGAAACAGGAAATGCTTTCTTAGATGAATTAGAAGGCAAATATGCTAAATATGCTACGGAAGAAAATGCTAAAAGACAAGCAGAATTTGAAGCAAATAATCCTGCAATGATGGCGAGTAAGCTATATAAAGCAAAAGATTATAAAGGAGCGATTGCTAAATATAGAGAAGCTTTAGAAGCGGAAACGGATGATAATAAGAAAGGAGGTTACTATTTTAGTATTGCTTCTATCCAAGGAAGAAAATTAGGGCAAAATGGTCAAGCTAGAACGAATGCGTTAAATGCCGCTAAGTTACGCCCTAATTGGGGAAGACCTTATATGTTGATTGGTGATTTATATGGAAAAGCAAGTAGAACTTGTGGAAAAGATGGATATACTAGAGGTATTGTAGTGATTGCTGCGATTGATAAGTATAGAAAAGCAAGGTCTATTGATTCAGACCCAGAAATAAAAGCAGAAGCTAATAAAAAGATTGGTATCTATAATGGTTCGCTTCCGCTAAAGAGTGATGTATTTATGAGAAGTATGCAGGGAGGAAAGAAAGCTAAGACAGGATGTTGGGTTGGTGAAACGGTAACTGTTCGATACCAAGAAGGATAATCAGTACTACAGTTTGCAGTTAACAGTATTACAGCCTTCAATAGGCAAATATTACTGTTGAACTCAACAATTTTAAAATAAAAACGCTTCGTTCTCATTTTTGTAGAACGAAGCGTTTTTTGTTTTGAATATTATCCAAAAAATTTCACTACTGCCACTGCCCACTGCCACTGCCACTGCCCACTGCCACTGCCTACTGCCACTGCCCACTGCCACTGCCTACTGCCACTGCCTACTACACACTGCCTAAAACCGTACTTGCACCAGCATACCACTAGGTCCACTATAAAAACTCACCTTTTCCATTTTCTTTTTATGCAAATGAGGGATTAAAACGCCTACAGCTGCACCTAAGGCATATCCTGTAAGCGTATCCGTAAGAAAATGTTTGCCTGCCCGAATTCTTAAATAACCTGTAATGGCAGGAATAATGGCGGCAGTAGTCCAGACAACGGGTTTCCATTGACTATCTGGATAATAGTCAGTAAAGACTTTAGCTGCGAAGAAAGTATTAGTAGCGCTAATAGAAGTATGTCCTGAGAAAAAAGCAGTTCTAGCGTTCCTAGTTGTTTTTTTTGCTAATGGGGCATCTGAATTATAGACAAAAGGGCGATTTCGTTTAACGGTTGTTTTGACGAGTAAAGTAATACCCGTTGTGATAAAAAACGTTTCTCCATAAAGTGCTGCTATTGTACGAATGTCTTTACGGCTTTTTTCATGGGCTAAAAATAAAAAAGGGAAGACGTGTGTGCCAACCCAGAACACATCACTTGCTTTATCTGCTTTGGGAGAGTAATACTTAGTCGCAAAACGGTCAAAACTATTAATTTGATTTTTATCTGAAGTTTCTATATCTGCGACTGTTAAATCAGGTAAATTAGCTCGAAGGTATAGCCCCAATCCTGAAGAAACACCTGCTAATGCTACTAAGCCACCATCTTTTTTCCAATTTAAGGTATAAGGAGATTGGGCTTGTAGTTGAACAGCAAATAATAGGAGTCCAAAAAAACAAAATGATTGAAGATATTTCATAGATGTTCTTTTGCCTATTACAAAGGAATATTCCCATGCTTCTTCTTGGGCAAAGTCACCGCTTTATTTTCCAGCATAGCAAAAGCCTTAATTAATTTTCGTCGAGTATTTTTAGGATAAATCACTTCATCAATAAAACCACGTCGAGCGGCAGAATAAGGATTGGCAAATAATTCAGCATATTCTGCTTCTTTTTCTGCTAATTTTGACGCAGGAGCATCCGCTGCTTTAATTTCTTTTCTAAAAATAATTTCACTCGCTCCTTTAGCACCCATAACGGCAATTTCTGCTGAAGGCCAAGAAAAATTCATATCTGCACCAATATGCTTCGAGTTCATTACATCATAAGCACCACCGTAAGCTTTTCGAGTAATTACCGAAATTCTAAGCACCGTTGCTTCACTTAAAGCGTATAACAATTTTGCACCATTGGTAATAATGCCATTCCATTCTTGGTCGGTACCTGGCAAAAAACCTGGGACATCTACAAGCACCAATAGTGGAATATTAAAACAATCACAAAAACGAGTAAATCGAGCCGCCTTTTTAGAACTATTTACATCCAAACAACCAGCTAAATACATCGGTTGATTCGCCACGATTCCGATACTCCGCCCAGCAATTCGAGCAAAACCTACAACGATATTTTCTGCGTAAGCTTTATGAATTTCAAAGAAAGTTTCTTTATCAATAATGCCGTTAATGACAGCTCGAATATCATAAGGCTGATTGGCATTTTCTGGTACAATACTTTCTAATTCTTCTCTAATTTCATTGCCAATATCATAAGGCAATTTTGCAGGCTGGTCTTCACAATTTTGCGGCATATAACTAATCAGTTGCTTGATTTGATTCAAACAATCAATGTCATTAGTTGCGGTTAAATGTGTGACACCAGACTTAGTAGAATGGGCACTTGCCCCTCCTAATTCTTCAGAAGTTACTTCTTCATTCGTAACGGTTTTTACTACATTTCGTCCAGTCACAAACATATAACTAGAATTTTCGACCATAATGGTAAAATCCGTCATCGCAGGAGAATAAACCGCTCCACCTGCACAAGGGCCCATAATAGCAGAGATTTGTGGTACAACACCAGAAGAGGTCACATTGCGATAAAAAATATCCGCATAACCACCTAAAGACCGCACGCCTTCCTGAATTCTCGCTCCACCACTATCATTCAAGC
>JBGCFJ010000783.1:0-6095 GCA_045106885.1 Saprospiraceae bacterium | reverse complement strand
TGAGCCATATTACTTGTTCTTATTTCCTTCTAAGAATACTTAAAAAAGCCTTATGTAGCTTGGCTATATGCGGTTTTTTAAGCGCCCTTAGAAGAAAAAATAACTGCGTACTCTGGCACACTTTATTTCTACCTCGTCACTTAGAAAAAAGAACATGGAACAACAAGTAACAACTATCAATCTAGGAAAACTCAAAATACTAACAGCATTAAGTATTTTTCTATTCGTCACCTTTGCATGTACGCAAGAAAACAGCCCAAGTGAACTAACGGATAAAGCCCAAACAGAACGAGAAATCTTTACAATAGTGGAAGACCAGCCTAGCTATAAAGGAGGAATGGATGCTTTTTACAAATATGTTATGGGGGAAATAAGATATCCATTGCAAGCAAGAAATGCTGGGGTGGAGGGTACGGTCCAAGTGCAATTTGTGATTGAAAGAAATGGGGCTGTCTCAAATGCAACCATCAAGAACAGCATCGGAACTGAATGCGACAAGGAAGCTATAAGGGTCATCGAAAACGCTCCTGATTTCATTGCTGGTTCTCAACGAGGAAGAACCGTAAGCACAACGATGGTCATGCCCTTAAGGTTCAAATTGAATCAAGCAAAAAGAAATGCAGACAACAGCATCCAAGGTAGCATCATAGCAGGAGAACTGATAACTGAACTGGACGAACTCAAAGTAATTGCCAACTATGATAATGGAGAATGGTCTGGTACTATCTCTAGTGACAATGGGGATAAATTACCTGGCGTCAACATAGTAGTGGCAGGAACTAAGTATGGTACAGTATCCAATCTATCTGGGACCTTTCGTGTCCAGGCGGAGGTTGACCAAGCGTTACACATTAGTCGGGTAGGCTATGAAAAGGTGGTGATTAAAAATTAATTGTTGTTGGATGGCATTAAGTTAGAAAGTAGGGTTTCGGGAAACTTTGAAACCTTAGGGCAGTTGGCAACTTGCAGTTGCCCTATTCGCTTTAAAACTATCCTGTTACAACTAGCAGGAGTAGCCTCTATTTGAATCAAAGTATGGACAAATTACAGAGCTGTCCCAAAGATATAAAATAAGTAGGGATTTTATCTATCAACTCCTGATAACTGGCTGGGGTTGCGTTCCAAAAAGGGAGTAGTTCCGATGCACAAATAGATGAAGAATTAGATTTGTTACGGGAAATATTTCCTAATATATCAATCGGTTTACCATCAATAGGGATTTTCCATTATTACGTATTAAAAGCCTAAAAAAGGGTACGCTAATTGGGCAACCTATTCCTTCTATTACTAAAGGAGTGCCTTTTGTTTTAGAGATTGAATAGTAAGTTCTAAAAACGAGCGTTGTCAGGAGACGACGAGATAGCGATTTCTAGTCTGGAGACTAGAAATATCGGCGCTCGATGTGTCTAGACTCCAGACTAGGCACTGCTATCCGCTGGTCTCCTGACCAGCATTGAGAATTTACATTGAATAAGCCTAAGATTGTTTTTTTAGGGACTATTCATCCTACTTTAAGTTCCCAATGGAGTATTGATAATCGGGTAAAAAATTGACAATAAAATAGACCTTATTCCGATTTAGACCTCCAAGGTTTTGAAAATCTTGGAGGTCTCTTATTTCAGTATAAGTATCAAAGTGCAGCTTTAGCCGCTGCCACCACTTTTTTAGAATTCCCTACAAATACTTCTTCTTCAATGATAATAACTGGTCGCTTCAAAAAAGTATATTCCTCCAAAATCAGGTCTTTATAATCTGTTTCAGACAAAGTCTTTTCTTTCAGCCCCATACTTTTGTATTTCATAGCTCTTCGGCTAAATAAGGCTTCATAAGACCCCGTTTTTTGAGCCATAAACGCTAATTGTTCAGATGTAATTTTTTCCGTTTTGATATTCTGCAATTCAAAACCTTCTCCGCCATTTAATTCGCCAATAATTCGTTGACAAGTATTACAATTTCCTAGATGATAAATTTTTCTCATGATTTTATTTTTTATTTGCTACAAAAATATAAAAAGCAAAGGCATTTATTAGCTTTACAAGAAAATTAATGCAAGCAGCTATATTTACCACCTTCAAAAGTCCTATTGAAGTTACCGCAGTTCCAGACCCTCAATTAGCCCCAAATGGTGCGATTATTCAAGTAATGGCAACAGGGATTTGTCGAAGTGATTGGCACGGTTGGATGGGCCATGATTCAGATGTACAATTGCCTCATGTACCAGGACATGAATTAGCAGGGATAGTCTTAGCAGTTGGCAAAAACGTACGCAATTGGCAGAAAGGAGACCGAGTCACCCTACCCTTTTGTTGTGGCTGTGGGTATTGTCCACAATGCAATTCGGGGAATCAACAAATCTGTGATAATTATTTCCAGCCTGGTTTTACCGCTTGGGGTTCTTTTGCAGAATACGTTCACATCGACTATGTCGATGTCAACTTAGTTCGTTTGCCTGAAACAATGTCATTTGAAGCAGCGGCTGTTTTAGGTTGCCGATTTATTACTGCCTATCGAGGGATTATTGCCCAAGGAAAATTACAACCAGGACATTGGGTCGCTATTCATGGTTGTGGTGGCGTTGGTTTATCCGCTTTAATGATAGCGAATGCCATTGGCGCACAAACAATTGCCATTGATATTGACGATACAAAATTAGCTTTTGCTAAATCTTTAGGAGCGGACATCACGCTAAATGCCAATACTGTAAAAGATATTCCACTGGCTATTAAGGAATTAACCAAAGGTGGCGTTTCTATTTCTGTCGATGCTTTGGGTAGTTCCATTACTTGTATTAATTCTATTCTTTCTTTGCGCAAAAGAGGTAAGCACATTCAAATTGGCTTAATGACCGAAAATCATGCGACCCCTCCCATTCCAATGGGTACAGTGATTGCCAACGAATTAGAAATTATTGGGAGTCACGGCATGCAAGCACACCAATATCCTGAAATGTTGGATTTGATTTTTGCTAAAAATATTCCTTTAGAGCAAATGATTGGGCGGCGTATGGGTTTAAAAGAGGGCGCTAAAGCATTAATGGAAATGAATCAATTTAAAAATACGGGGGTGATGGTGATTAATCCTTAATTAAGGGAAAAATTCGTGGAGAGGTTTCTCCACGAATTTTTATTTCCCCACAGCTTATTTTCTATGGATGGAATAGTTTTGAAAAAATTTCAACCAAATAATCTTCATCAATGGTAGTTGAAAATTTTAAATTGAAAATTGCATTAGTTTCTCATACAACACTGCGGCCGCATGTGACTATTTGTTTCTAGATAATAAGGAAATCCATTCCCACTCCCAGGTTGTTCAAAATAGAATTTAGTCCGCTTATTATCATAATTTCCAATCTCATTCATCGTTGCGGCATCGTATAATCGACCATTTAGCATCGTATATTTAACCGATTCTGAGTTTTGAATATCTTCTAGTGGATTTTTATCCAAAACAATTAAATCCGCCAATTTTCCCGTTTTAATCGAACCTAATTGATGGGACATCCCTAGATATTCTGCGCCATTTATGGTCGCACATTTTAAGGCTTCCATATTCGACATCCCTCCTTGTTGCAACATCCACAATTCCCAATGTGCGCCTAATCCTTGTAATTGACCATGTGCGCCCAAGTTAATTTTCACGCCTTTATCCGCTAGTTTTTTCAAACTTTTTGACGTTAAAATATGCCCATTTTCATATTCTTCCATAGGTACCATCGTTCTATGTCTGGCACGACTATCAATCATATTTCTTGGCGTAAATGCTAATAAACGTTCTTTTTCCCAGACGTTGGTCGTTTGATACCAGTAATATTCTCCTGTAATACTGGCATAATTAACGACTAAAGTTGGCGTATTATGCGCTTTAGTAGCTGCCCAAAAATTCGTTACGTCTTTGTATAAGGGAACAACTGGGATATTGTGTTCTACTCCCGTATGTCCGTCCATGACCATACTTAGGTTATGTTGGAAAAATGAACCCCCTTCTGGTACGACTAAAATACCTAACTCTCTAGCCGCTGCCATCACTTGTTGACGTTGATTTCGGCGAGGTTGGTTATAACTTTTCACTGAAAAAGCACCAAAAGCTTTTGTTCTTCGCAAAGCAGATTTTGCATCTTCTAAACTATTAATAACGGCTTTAAAATCACCATCTGCGCCATAAATAATGGTCCCTGTACTAAATAACCTAGGGCCAACCATCCGTCCTGCTTTGATTAATTCCGCATTAGAAAAAGCCATTTCTGTATTGACCGATGGGTCATGTGAAGTCGTCACTCCATAAGCTAAGTTGGCATAATATTCCCATTGCTTTTGTGGGTTCAAGCCATATCGAAAATTTCCACTATGAGCATGCACATCCATAATACCAGGCATAATCGTTTTATCGGTACAGTCAATTACTTTCGTTCCTTCTGGAATATCAATATTCGTGCTAACAGCTATAATTTTATTACCGTCAATCAAGATGCCTCCTTTTTCGATGACCTCCTCCCCTTCCATCGTAATGATTCGAGCGTTTGTTAAAGCAATTAGGCCTTTTGGTTTATCACTAGCTACTTTCAAATTAACTTTAATACCGACAGAATCCATTGGTGGCAATTTTTCTAAATCTCCACCCAAAAATTTAAATCTATCGCTTAAATTATTCGCATAATATTCCTCTCCTAAAGTCCAACATAATTTTTTACTGTCTGGTGACCAATGAATATTAATCCCTGCATCCCTAGCGACTTGTGCAACAGGCACGGCTTTGGTTTTGGATGTCAAACCTACTTTTTTACCTGTCTTTGGAAATGGCGCAATGTAGACTTTAAATAGTTCTGACCAAGCGACCCATTGATTGTCTGGGCTGATAATGTATCGTTGTGTATATTTCCCATCAAAATGTTCAATTTTATCTTTCCCATTCAAATTCACACTTTGCATGCTTTTTGTTAAACTACCAAATACATACCCACCCGCTTGATAAAATATACGGTCGCCTTTCGCATTAAATATCGGGTATTCTCCTTGTCGCGTCACAAATTTAGGCGCAGTACTTCCGTCAGTTGGTACGGTATAAATTCCAGGTTCTTTGCAATGCACAAATCCTTGATGACTATTCCCTCCATCTTTTCTAAAGACAATCAGTTGACCATCAGGAGAAAAAGTTGGCGTTCTATAAATTCCTTTTGCGGTCGTAAGCGTTTTACTGATTTTGTTAGTCAAATTATAAGTCCGCACCGACCCCATTGCTTCATCATCCCAAGTGACATAAACAATCAAATTGCCATCGGGAGAAAAAGTAGGTTCTGATTGAAAAGCTGTCTCTCCTAAAGTCCCTCTTTGTCTAGCGTTCGTCTGCATTAATTTTTCAGGTGTCCCATTTGGTAATTTTTTCTTCCATAATTGCCCCAAAGCATTAAAGATAATATACCGACCATTGGGTGCTGTCACAGCATTTCGAATGGCTTTCACCAGCATTTTATCTTCGTAGGCATCGTTTTTAAAGCGTACCGTTTCCGCTACCTTCGTTTTTACCTCTACAGAAAATGGAATCGGTCTAGGTGCTATTTTTGCCCCTTTTGCAATCGCAACTGGCACTCGCCAAATTTTTCCTAGACCTTGAATAATAATGTCTTTATCATCAGGCGTCCAATCAAAACCAGTATACACCCCAAAAATAGCCCAAGCTTCTTGCTGGTCTTTACTCAATTTATCAAATAAGGGGAATTCTTGCCCTGTTTCTAAATCATGGATGTATAAAACTGTTTTCGTTCGCACTCGCTTCAAAAAGGCTAGTTTCTTCCCATCATTAGACAACTGCGGTCGAAAAGCGCCACCAGGGCCTCGAATAATTACTTTAGATTCCCCCTTTTCTCGGTCGTATCTTTTAATCACATAAATCTGACTATTTGGGTCTTTATTATATTGGAAAAAACCACCTGGGTACATATCTTCACTATAATAAATATAGCGTCCATCAGGTGAAAAACATGGTTCATTTAAATCCTGTTGATCGTTTTTACGTTTGGTCAATTGTAAACCTGAACCACCTGTTTTGTGGTACAACCACAATTCACCAGCCCCCAAAGATCGCCCCGCAGAAAAATGTTT
>JBGCFJ010000782.1:0-2436 GCA_045106885.1 Saprospiraceae bacterium | reverse complement strand
GCCTACATCAAAAGTGACGATTATTTAATAGTAGGTACTTAAGTCTAATCTACAAAGATTAGAATTGTTTTACTTCTAAAAAGATATTTGGTTACTTGTTTATTAGTATGATTGGACTGCCAAACACTCTATTAGGCGCTTACACAAATTTTAAAACCAACGAATTGTCGATATTTTAAAATGTCGATAATTGTTAATCTCAACTTCAACTTCAACCTCAAATTCCCGCCGAAGGTGGTTTAAAATTGAAAATTTGAAATTGAAAATTGAAAATTAAATTTTACTTAGTACCTAGCTAGTACCAAATAACTGTTTTAGGTTGCATGAAATAAAAGGGCTTTCTTACAAATTGGAAGTCAGACCGTTTATTTCATAAATTGCTAGAAGTCAGAAATGATTTGGTAGGCTGGGTAGCGTACTAATTTTCTTCTATCGTTCCATCTTTTTTCAATTTCACCCTTTCCTTTTGCGTAAGTTGTAAAGTATTCAGGCTTTCTAATAAATTTGCTTGTTGATTGACTAGTTGTGCATCCGCTAAAATCATAGCTGCCCCTTTCTCCCCAATCATCATCGTTGGGGCATTGGTATTACCAGAAACAATGGTCGGCATAATGGAAGCATCAATGACGCGTAATTTATTTACCCCATGTACCCGTAAGCGTTCGTCTACTACGGCTTGATTATCTTGCCCCATTTTACAAGTTCCTACGGGATGATAAACCGTTTCTAGATTATCTTGAATGTATTTTAAGAAATCTTCATCTGAGGCTAAGCTAGTTCCTTCGTATAGTTTTTCTAATACTTCTGTAAATCGTTTATTTTTTAAAATTTGAATCGCTTTTCTGCCAGCCTCTATCAACACTTGACGGTCTTCTGGCGCTGATAGAAAATTAGGTTGTATCAACACTTTATCTTTGGGGTCGCTACTTTTTAATTGGACATATCCTCGACTTTTAGGACGAAGTAAGGTGGGCAAAATAGTTACCCCATCTGTAGTAGGATAGGTAGTAAAATCGTAGATGTCCGCCTCATTATGTTCCCCTAAGTTTAAAGAAGCATAATGCAGTTGATAATCCACTCGGTCAGGACTTAGACTAGTACTACCAAAAGCGACGCATTCTAATGGACCTTGGGTTAAAGCGCCTTTTTTGAAAAGTATATAATTGGCTAAATCTAAGACTCGGTGACGAATTTTTAAATGATGATTCTGGGCATCTTGTTTTTTAGTAGACCCACCGACCCCAAACATGAGATGATCTTGTAAGTTTTTTCCTACGCCAGGAAGCTCTTGTACACAATTAATTCCATGTTTTGCCAATGCTGCTCGATTACCTATACCTGAAAGCATTAGGATTTGAGGAGAATTAAAAGTACCTGCGGATACAATCACTTCTTTATCTGCTAAATAGGTTTCTGTTGCTCCTTTTTTATTAAAAACCTCAATACCTGTAGCTTCTCCATTTTCAATTAAAATTTTCTTGGTATGCGTATGGGTAAGAATAGTTAGGTTTTTTCGGTCTTTGATAGGATTTAAAAAAGCGACCACTGCACTATTTCGTTTTCCTTTCTTGATGGTATTTTGAAACGCCCCAACGCCCGCTTGTTTTTCGCCGTTATAATCCTTATTTTCTTCAAAGCCGACTTCTTTACAAGCATCTATAAAAATTTTCCCATAAGGCGTAGAAAATAATTTAGAAAATCCAACATTCAATGCTCCGCCCTGCTGATGATAGTCGTTGGTAATATCCTCATTATGTTCTGATTTTTTGAAATAAGGAAGCACTTCCTCATAGCTCCAACCTTTGTTACCTAATTTTTCCCAATCATTATAATCTTCCTTATTGCCTCTTACATAAGCCATATAATTGGTAGAGCTACATCCACCTAATGTTTTTCCCCTAGGTAAATAAATTTTCCTATTGGATACATGCGCTTGTGATTCTGTTTCAAATCCCCAATCTACCTCGGATTTATGCAGCTTTGCACAACCAGCAGGTATATGAATAAACATGTTTTTGTCAGGACCGCCCGCTTCTACTAGTAACACTTTATTATTTGGGTCGGCAGATAACCGATTAGCTAAAACACAGCCCGCAGAACCTGCTCCAATAATAATGTAGTCAAATTTTTTCATGTATTTATTTTAAAAAATTTGAGAATTGGTCTATTGTTTCAAAAGCCAATTTACGAACTTTTTTTATAAGAATGGATAATCGATAAAAAATAGATATCTATTAGTTAGTCCAGTTAATACTGTCGGGTAGCATCATATTTGTTGGAACTATTTCTCTTATAATTAGGCAAAGTGGCAGAAATAATCAACCATTTATACCGCCTTTTTCCCTTCTAAGAAACTCAAAAAATGCGTCCATAATCCATTATGCAAGCATTTTTTGAATTCCTTAGAAGAAAAATTGACTGGTCTAACTGGCTAAT
>JBGCFJ010000781.1:0-9870 GCA_045106885.1 Saprospiraceae bacterium | reverse complement strand
AGCATCTTTTAATGTGAATGCTCAGTGTAGTTTTAGTCCTATTCTCCCTGTGCCATTAGAAATAACGAGTATTACTAGTGGCTCACGAGATACAGTACTTAATTCTACTATAACTACTATTTTAAGCCCTGATGCTACTAATTCTATGGGAGGAAATCCTTGTAAATTGTATCGGATTAATCCTAATAACCCAGCCGACACTAGTGAGTTTTTAATGACGGATACTATTTTTGTGTTCTGTCGTTTTACTAATATAGCTATAGCAGGAGATTCAATTTTTAGTGGAGATTCTATTACTTTTTTAGTAGGAGAATCTTTAGTAGGTTCTTTTGATACGGCAACTATCACTTTTTTTATCTCTGATAATAATCTAAGCTTCACTCCACCTAAAGATACCATAGTAGAGTGCCAGAGTGACCCAAGTGTAGCTATGCTAGGAAATGTGATGAATGTGTCGCAATCCTGTAGTGGAATTAAAGACACAATCTATAGAGATAGTATAGTTCCTATTACTTTACCAGACATGGATACCATTCAACGAATTCTGAGGATATGGTCGGTAACAGAGAATAGTAATATTGTAGTCACAGATACCCAACGAATTACAATCATAGATACGATACCGCCAGTATGGGACACCATGCAAATAGCTACGAATACCTTCTTACAAAATGACTCATTATTTTGGAATAATTCGGATACTTTAATGGTCGTTTTAGATACTAGTGGTATTTCTGGAGCGAATACGAGTGCTTTTTGGACAAATACTTTTGTTCCTATGGCATTTGATTCCTGCTTTGGGGTATTGGATACCTTATCAATAAGTAATATACTAACGGACAGTACTAGATTTAATAATGGAGTTATATCTGGTTCAGGTTCCTCTATTATGGCTAATAATGTAGCATTTTCAATTGAAAAAACATTTGAAGCAGCAGCGGGTGGAACAAGAAGTCTTCCTAATTTTGTCTTACAATTGTTTTTTATAGATACCCTACCGCCTGTAGTCGTAGACACACCTTTTTATGCTGGTGGAGCACTTGACATGGCAGTAGATTTATTCTCCTCAGGTACGAGTGGTAGTATTGATACCTTTATTGTTTTCAACGATATGGGGACTTGTGATGCTCAAATAGACTCTGCAGCGATAGATATTATTGTAAATGATAACTTCGACCAAGGTGGTGTTGTATATAGTTGGCGAGTTGACAGCTTATCAGGGATGTCGCCGCCTATCACAAATTCACCTGGAGGTTTTACCTCTACTAATAACGATGCCGCACAAACCTATCCAGTAGGGCAGCACAAAATCACGTATTTATTTAGAGATACGAGTAATCAGAACTTAGATTCTTTACAATTTGTCTTGGAAGTAAGAGATACACAGCCGCCAGTAATAGCATTAGCCAATGCAGAATTTAGAGAGGTTTTATATTATAATACCATTAATGCAGGTAATTGTGACCAAGAGTTCACCTATCAGCAACCTGACTTAACGTCAACTTATGTAATGGATAATTGTGGTGCGGATACCTCCGAGTTGACCATTACAAGAGTCTTGTCAGCAGATAGTAATCCTGGCATATTCACGAACTCAAACCAAGGGACTTTTGGGGTGATGGATTATGGAGATAATGTTACCATAGATTTACCTATTGATACAACAACTATCTATTACATTTATGAAGATAGGCAAGGTAATAAGGATACGATTTCTTATGTTTTTGATGTAAGAGATACCATTCCACCAGTTGTTAATTGTGTATCTAGTATGCTTGATTTAAAAGTGAGTGGAACAGATTGTACGGGCGCGTTACCAGATTACAGGTCTTCTGTTTTTGTGAGTGCATCAGATATTTGTGGTTTGGATAGTATTCAACAATTACCTGAGCCAGGAACGATTATAGGAATAGATACGATGATTACTTTTATTGCAGTTGATATGAGTGGAAATGGAGATACTTGTTCTGTGCCACTTCAAATTATGGGGGTTCAAGCACCAGTCGTAATGGATACGACTACAGAATGTACTTCCTTGACTTTGAATGCGCCATTATTAATTACGAATTGTTCAGATACGATTGCTTTACAACCGCTTTCAGGAGAAGTAGAAAATGGTACGACACCTAAATCTTATACTTTTACTCAAATAGCGAATAATGGTGCAAGAACTATTAATTGGTTCTATGATGATGCGAGTGGGCTGAACATTATTTCGCATGAGATTACTTTTATTGCCGATACGACCAATCCAACCATTATAGTACCAGTCAATACAGTGTCCTTATCTTTAGACTCTATGGGGATGCTCACCATAAATCCGATGTCCTTAGATAGTGCTTCTTATGATAATTGTACTTCCTTAGATAGTTTGAAATTGACGACGGATATTACGAGTATTCCATGTGATTCATTAGGTAAAACTTTCGATATAAAATTATATGTAGCTGATGAAAGCATGAATATTGATTCGCAAGATGTAACCGTAACGATAGTAGATACATTGGCGCCTATTTTTATGAATGTGCCAGATAGTCTTTATTTGGTTTGCGCAGCCGATGTGCCTGGACAAGCCATGTTAACTGTAGTTGAAAATTGTGGTATGATTGATACCATGTATATGGATACCATTAGCACAAGGCCCGATACGCCAACAATTGCTACTTTAGAAGCTTTACTTAGAGATAGTGCTTATTATAATTTTGATATTACTTATATCTGGCATGCTGTAGATACGGCAGGCAATAGAGATAGTGTTCAACAGGTCATTCAAGTAAGAGATACTTTAGCACCTGTTATTAATCTTGATACTTTATATTTAGTACAAACAGGAGAAAATTCAATGACTTGTAGTGGTACAATTACCTTGGATTTATTGGGCAATATAAATGACCAATGCTCTGATACCCTCAAATATTTAGCGATTGCAAGCCAAGATTCTATTATCAGGCATGATACGCTGGAGATGATTACTTTGGACATTCCAATGGGAGATACAACTATCTATATCATTGCAGAGGATTTCTCTAATAATAGAGATACACATAAAATAGACATAAAAGTTGATGATTTAACAGACCCAACGCCAAGATGTAATAATGCTGTAGCTGTAACGATAAATGCATTTGGTTTTGCAGCGATTGATAGTTCTGTAGTGGATTTAAATTCTATTGATAATTGTACCATTTCAGATAATTTGCGATTTGAGTTGAGTCAAGATACTTTCCGATGTGCAGATATTGGACAAGACATCAATATCATTATGACCGTAACGGATGCAGCAGGGAATAGTGCTTTCTGTCAATCAACAGTCACCGTTCAAGATTTTGCTGGAACAGGTTCTTTTGCCTGTCCTGCTGATATTACAATTGCTTGTGATGCTTCTAGGTCACCTGATAGTACTGGCGCACCTATGAGAATGGATGTTTGTGGAACAAATAGTAGTTTGACTTTTGCTGATAGTATAGTAGCTGGACCAAGTGGCACTACTAATATTTGTCAAATTATTGAACGTTCTTGGACACTTACTGATACGGTAACAGGAACAGTAACTACTTGTCTGCAAAGAATTAGTTTGATTGATGATGATGCGCCTGAATTAGATACGACTTATGCAGATGCTATAGTCTCTTGTATCGACGCTGCGATGACCTTGACTGCCGATTCTATCTTGGCAACAGATAATTGCATGGAAGATTTCTATGTACATGCGCAAGATTCCTTTACAATGGGCGTTGACACAATTCTTTTAAGAAGAATTTGGGCTGCTTCCGATAATTGCAGAACAACAGCAGATACTCAGTTTATTAAAATAGTAGATGACTTAGCACCAACTATAGCTTTACCAGCTGATACTTTTGTTTATAATACAGGTGATCTTGCACCAGATTCTTGTGGTGTTTTTGTAAACTTAGATTTCGCTACTTATGTAACAGATTGTAATGCTACTTTTGGTTTGGGTATCAGTTATCAAGTACAAGATAGTATGACACAAGATACGACCATATTATCTCAATATTTCACTATAGGAGAACATAGTGTCATCATAACAGCAAGGGATTCTAGTAATAATGTTAGTAAAGATACTTTAATCATTGATGTGAATGATACTTCTACGCCTAGTGTATTTTGTGTAGAAAACATAGTCGTTTCTCTAGGTTCTGGAGGAACAGGAGTATTGCAAGTATCAGATGTATTTATTCGGTCAACAGATAATTGTGGTCAAGATTTATCAGCTACACTAGCTTCTTTAAGTAAAACTACTTTTGATTGTTCAGATTTGGGGACACAGCAAGTCGCATTAACGGTCACGGACACTTCTGGAAATGTTGGAACTTGTATGGTTTTGGTTAATGTAGTAAATCAAGGCAATACAGATTTTATATCCATTGAAACATCAAGCAAAGATGAGTCTATAATTGGCCTAAATGATGGCGAAGCATGGATAAATGTGATAGGTGGCTCTGGCAATTATACGGTTCAATGGGATAATGCTGCGATGTCAACTACGGATACGATTAAAAATTTAGCACCTGCATTATATACCGTAACCGTCAATGATACGACTTCTGGTTGTATCCTAACAGATACGATTCGAGTGAATGGTGGAAATATGGTTACTTATGAAATAGGGGCAGTAGAAGGATTACCAGGAACAATCGTTCAAGTGCCAGTAAGAGTTACTAATTTTACCAATGTAACGAGCATTGATATGTCCTTTATTTTGTCGAATCCTGCTGTAGGTCAATTTGTAGGAGGTAACGAAGCGGGCGGATTCAATGTACCAGGTATCAACTTAACTAGCTTTAATATAGATCCGGATAATGCAAGTCGTTTACTGGTTGGCGCTAATTTAGATGTACAATCTGGAGAAACAGTACCTGATGGAACGGTTATATTCTATGTGAATGTACAATTGACACCTAATGCAACGATTGGTAGTGCTACTAATATTACAGGTGACGGAAATTCTGAAACAGATATAAAAACTGGTTTATTAATTAATGATTCACCAGTAGATTTAATTGCTCAGAGTACAAGCGGTTCAGTGAGTGTAACGAATGTGACTAATAGTTTATCAACTTTCGGTGGACAAATTAATTTAATTAATGGTAATCCATTAGCAAATGCGACTGTTGTGTTGAGTGGAGCTGTAACTAGCGAAGATTCTACAGGAACAGATGGTGTTTATAATACCACAGTAACTACAGGACAGAATATTACCATTACACCGTCCGAAAATGAAAATGCTAGAAATGGTTTAAGTACTTTTGATTTGGTGTTGATTCAAGACCATATTAATCTACGATTACTAGATTCTCCTTATAAGCGATTGGCGGCAGATGTTAATAAATCAGGTTCAATTACAGTACTTGATATTATTGAAATTCAAGATGTCATTTTGAAGCGAGTGAATACTTTTGCTGAAGTTCCTTCTTGGGTATTTGTACCAGCAGACCATACATTTGCAGATACGATGAATCCTTACACTGATACTAATTTACCTACTTCAATTACTATTGCTAGTGCTAGTACTGCGGATACTGCGATGAACTTTGTGGCAGTTAAAACAGGTGATGTTAGTTTAGATGCCGAAGCAATTAGATTACGAGAAGGGGCTGCTGCTACAGACAGAAATAAAGATTTCACCTTCCAAGTAACAGAACAGTTATTAACAGCAGGTACTTACGTAGAAATTCCTTTCAAAGCGAATAACTTTAACGACATCAGAGGATATCAAATGACTTTGGATATTGCTAAAGAATCGTTAACTTTTGAAAGTGTTAAAGCAGGAGCATTGACTAATATTACAACAGATAATTTTAGTTTCACCAATATAGCACGAGGACAAATCGCTACAAACTGGTTTGATGCAACTGCTCAAACGGTAGCAGATGGAGCGACCTTATTTACTTTAGTCTTTAAAGTAAATCAAACAGGGAATAGATTGAGCGAAGTATTAGCCGTTACTTCTGATATGATTCGAGCAGAAGCTTATACCAATGATTGGTTGTATAATGGAATAGGATTAGCATTTGAAGAGAATTTAGCGATTGAGGAGACTTTTGAATTATTCCAAAACAAGCCAAATCCATTTAGAAGCGAAACTACAATTAGCTTTAATTTGCCAGAAAATGCACCAGTAACGTTAAGATTCTTCGATTTTAGCGGTCGTCTAGTGCACCAAATTAAAGGAGATTATACTAGAGGAACGAATAATATTACAGTTCGTAAAAATGAACTTTCTGCGAATGGCGTATTGTATTACGAATTATCAACAATAGGCTTTACCGCACGAAAGAAAATGATAGTCTTAGAATAAAAATTATTAGTCATTAGTACATTAGTCATTAGTGAAAACGTGCTAATGACTAATGACTTTTGACTAATAATTTATGACTAATTTCGGCTGAACAGCAGCTTTTTATAGAAGCTCTAAAGACTAATCACTAACTTTGCCAAAAATCGATTCAATGAAGTATCTGAAATTTATCCGTCACGGGTAACATCCTTTCCTTAGTGGTCTATGATGACCAACTACTTCCTCGATTTTTCCAAGCATTATTAATAATTTGCCGATAGGTCTATGTCTCTAATGGTTTTAATACCAAATCATATGCATAAGAAAATATACCTGCTCACTACTATGATTCTTTTAAGTTATCTCGGCTTACAAGCTCAGATTACTTTAAAATTCCCCAATCAAGCTATCCGATGTCAAGAAACGATTACTTTTCCTGTTGTTGTTGAAGATTATGTCGGTGTTAGAGGTGGGCAGTTTTCTATAAATTGGGATACAACTGCTTTACAATACCAAGGCAGTGCGAATGTCAATATAACGCCTGCTCCTAATATTAATGTAGACTCGATAGCAAGTGGAAAATTAGCCCTTTCTTGGTTTAGTGCCGTCCTTGACACCTTACAAGATGGAGATACTTTATTTACGCTAGACTTATTGGTCAAAAATGCGAATTTAAACAGCCTTCCGCTTTCTTTATCAGATGACTTTGTACCCAATCTAATCACCCTTTCTATTAATAATGGGCTACAAGAATTACCAGCTAATATTGAAAATGGTACGCTTAATTTAATAGATACAGATTTGCCAACAATTACTTGCCCAACTGCACAAACGGTAGTGAATACGGGTGGAAATAGCACAGTTGTCATTAATGGTCTAAGTCCTATTAATGTAGCAGATAATTGTGGAGTTATAGATTCTTTATTATACGCTTTTTCTGGTGCAACCACAGGGAGTGGAATGAATGATGCAAATGGAATAGCTTTTGAGGTGGGGACCACAGAGGTAATTTATACTGTTAAAGATACAAAAGGAAACGTCGGAACTTGTACCACACAAATAACGGTCAATAGTGCAGGAACAATCAGTACACTTGGCGTAGGATTGAATGCAGTTACTGCAACTTGTACAGATACTATTGTCATGCCAGTCAGTGTCAGTAATTTTGACAGTATTACTAGCCTTGGACTTTCTTTAGGGTGGGACGCTAGTATTTTTACTTTTGCGGAGGTCAGTGATTTTGCTATCAATAGTATGACTGTTGCCGACTTTGAGGTAACTCAGGTAGCAAGTGGAATTATCAGTTTAGCTTGGACGGATGCAACTCCGCAATCTTTAGCGAACCAAGGAACTTTATTCAATTTAAAATTAGTACCAACGTCTATTGTCAATAATTCGCCTGTTATTATTTCAAATGCGAATGCAGCAAAAAATAATGCAATAATACCTGTAAGTATCAGTGGACAAGGAACGATAAATGCTTCTGCAAATAATTTTCAGATTAATTGCCCCGCTAATACAATAGCTCAAATTCCAATTGGACAAACACAAACGGCTATTGCTAACATTGGTTTAGAAAATATAACGGGGAATTGTGGGAATACTACTACTACTTATACTTTGTCAGGTGCAACAATTGGTGGAGGAGCAAATGATGCTAGTGGAACAATATTTAATGTTGGCATAACTACCGTTACTTATAATGTCGAAAACGCTATTGGTCAAACAGTAAGCTGTTCTTTCATTGTAGAAGTAACAGGGGGAGCAGCTACAAATTTTACCTTAATTGCAGAAAGTAAAGATGCATCTTGTGATGAAACAGATATTAGCATAAATATTAATGTAGCTGCATTTGATAATATCAGTGGAACAGAATTTTCAATTAATTGGGACCCAAGTGTTTTAAGGTATACGACTACGGATAATCAATTATTTACCAATGGTAATTTCGGACCAATAGACAATACCAATGGTCGAATCAACTATTCTTGGTTTGATAATACAAGTGCAGGACAAACATTAGAAGATGGAACTACTTTATTTACGATGCATTTCACTTCCAATGGAGGCGGGATGTCAAATATCGAGTTTTCAGATATTCCTAATGCCATCGAAATAACCCAACGAGAGAATGGTGCGCCCGTAAAAATAGCTAGAGATTCTATTGTTTTACAATCGGGAAAAGTAACCATTATAGATACTATTCCACCTACAATTACTTGTTTTAATGATGTGGTATTAAGCCTTCCTATAGGAACAGATAATACCGTGTTGAATGGAATTGATTTCAGTAATCCTATGGATAATTGTGGGATAGATTCTATTTATTATACCATTACAGGTACGACGTTAGGTAGTGGTACTGGTTCAGCGAATGGGACTACTTTTCAAGCAGGCACCTCTACAGTTACTTATACCGTCGTGGATAATGTAGGTTTAACAGGAACTTGTCAATTTCAAGTAAATCTAAATGCGCCAAGTGCTATCAATGTTACACCAACAGTAGCAGCTGCAGAATGTGGAGATGATGCCTATCGAGTAGATATTGTGGTAGATAGTTTTACAAATACAGCAGGTTTACAATTTACTTTTGAATGGGACAATACCATTTTAGAATATGCCAGCAAGGGAAATTTTGGATTACCTGAATTTGATAACAGCGATTTTAATGAAACGCTTGTTCAAAATGGACAAATTGGTTTTGCTTGGGCAGACGATGGGTCAACTGGAGAAACACTACCAGCAGGAGCTACTTTATTTAGTTTGTTCTTCAAAGTAAATGGCACAGTAGGCAATACCTCAAATTTTATTTTTACAGATGCTATAGCAGAACGAGAAGCAACGATTAGGGTAAATGGAACGCCTGCTAGAGTCCCTTTTATTGGAAATAATAACCAAATAAATGTTGCTGATACCCAAGCACCTGTATTAATGGTAGGCTTACCAGATACTTTATTTAGATTTGTTGCAGACACTTGTGGCGTAACAAGAGATTGGGGCGTACCAACTTTTGCAGATCAGTGTACGGATAATATAACTTTGACCGTAAGTCCTCCCGAAGGTACTTTTTATGAAGTTGGCGACCATACCATTATTTATACAGCAAGTGATGATGCAGGAAATAGCATGACAGAAAGTACGGTGTTAATAGTAAGAGATACAACTGCACCTACTTTAGTGAATTGTCCGTCCGATATAACAATCATGGCAAACACCAATTGTCAAGCGATTGCGAATTGGACAGAACCGTCCGCAGTAGATAATTGCTCAGATGCCATTATTATTGTCTCTAGCACCCATAGCCCTGGAACTGAATTTACAGAAACAACCACGGTGACTTATACCGCAGAAGATAATTTTGGAAACCAAACAACTTGCTCTTTTGTTGTCACAGTTGAAGGATTAACCCCTCTAACTTTTGAAAACTTTTCTGGTAATATTACTTCAAATGAGACAGTAGGACAATGTGGCGTTGTTTTGGGATGGCTCGAACCAACGATAGCTGGAGGATGTAGTAGTAATAGTACCGATTCTATTACCATATCGAGCACGCATGAACCAGGTGATTT
>JBGCFJ010000780.1:0-4874 GCA_045106885.1 Saprospiraceae bacterium | reverse complement strand
GCAGGCGCTATTTTTATTGGAAAAACCAATACCCCTGAATTTGGCTTAGGTTCTCAAACTTATAATCCTATTTTTTTTTCTACAGTGAGTGCGTATAACCCACATTTGACAGCAGTTGGAGGTAGTTGCGGTGCTGCTTGTGGGCTTGGTACACGGATGTTGCCCGTAGCAGATGGAGGAGATATGATGGGGTCTTTAAGAAATCCTGGAGCGTTTAATAATGTAATCGGATTTCGACCTACGACCACCGTTGTCATGGAAGATGGAGATGCAAGAAATCGACTGTTATGGACGAGCGGACCAATGGGGAGAAATACTCGAGATACCATTCAGTTGCTGCAAACAATGGCTTTGGAAGGGAATAATTTTGAGGGGATACAGCCTTTAGATTTAAAAGGGCTTAAGATTGGTTGGATGGGTAATTTGAATAATTATTTGCCAATGGAAAAAGGCATTATTGAATTATGCGAAGCCAGTTTAAAAACAGTTGCGACCGCTGGGGCGAAAGTTGATGTAGTACAACCCAATTTTGATATGTCCGACTTATGGTTTAGCTGGACTAGACTCCGACACCATATCCGTTTAGAGCAATTGGAGTACTATGAATATCCAGCTAAAAAAGAATTACTGAAACCAGAATTATTATGGGAAATTGAGCAAGGTTTAAGTTTTTCCCCACAAGAAGTAGGACAAGCAAATAGAATTCGAGCTAATTGGTATAAAGAATTAGAACGGATGTTCGAAGCTTATGATTTTTTAGTGTTGCCAACCGCACAAGTTTTTCCTTTTTCAAAAGAGACACATTGGCCTAAAAATATTGATGGCAAAGCAATGGATACGTACCATCGTTGGATGGAAGTCGTTATTCTCGGAAGTTTGGGCGGAATACCTGTGGTGAATGTGCCTGTCGGATTTGATGAACAGGGACGGCCAATGGGCATGCAAATTATGGGGAAATTTGGGGAAGATAGGAAGGTATTGGCGTTTGCTTTGGCTTATGAAAGGATTACGGACTTTTTGAAAGTAAAGCCTTCTTTTATGCAGGGTTGATGGAAATTATAATACCCGATATTTTCAGTCTCCAGACTGGAAATGGTTATCTCGTCGTCTCAGACGACCGTTAATACTATACTTTTTTAGGTCGTCAGGAGACGACGAGATAGGCGAATCAAGTCTGGAGACTTAATTCATCGAATATCAAAAAATAGGATTGATTTAAGATTTTCCCAATTACAAACCACGCTTCTTTTGCTCCAAAGCCACTCTAATCTCTCCAGCTTTTTCCTCCGTCAAATCATAATCTTTCATCACCCACATAGCGATTAACGTTCCCATAATCGGAAAGCCTGTATAGAAAATGCGCATACCCGTTACAGCGCCTTCAGGTTGAGTGGCAGCATCAGGCGTAAAACCAACCCATGCCATAAACAATCCACTTAATAAACCAGCAATGGCAAAGCCGAATTTAACCATCCACCAATAAATAGCGCCAAAGATACCTTCTCGTCTTTTGCCTGTGTTTAATTCATCTAAATCACAAACATCTGCGGTCATGGACATCATTAAAGTAAACAGACCACCGATTCCAAAAGAAAAGAAAGGTAAAGCGATTAAAAATAAGTACGGTTTTCCTGGTACAAATAAAAACCAGAACATGATATAACCAATGATAGAAATACCTTGAGAGATTAAGAAAGTTTGTTTTTTACCTAATTTTTTGGACATTCTAGTTACAATGGGGATAACTAGAAAGGTGGTAGCCAAAGCACCAATACTCCCATGTAAGGTAGGCCATGGCGAAGCGGCTCCTGCATCTCCATTAAACATATAATAAACAATAATGAAGAAGGAAAAAGCGGCAATGGTATTAAAGGAATTGAAGATAAAAAAGGTGGCAACACACAATTTTCTAAATGGGCTATTACTAAATGCTTCTATGAATCCTTTAAAAATTTTCGATAAACTTTGCCCTATATTTTTTAGATTTAAAGGTTCATATTGTTCTTCATGTAGGGTTGATTTACTTTTGATAAAAATAGCAGGTATCATTGCAAAAATCATACAAGAAACACCTACCCAAATAGATAATTCTCTACATCCTGCGGCAGGATTTTCAAACCATTGAGGGTCGTATAAAATAACCCAAAACCAAGGAGCAATTACCCATGCCCATTGACCTATCCATTGGGCAGTAGCCATAATATTGGTTCTTTCATGGAAATCATTACTCATCTCATAACCCATTGCTACATAAGGCACACTGAAAATAGTTAGGCCTAGATAGAAGAAAAAAGACCAAACCATAAAATAGGTGAAGTTATAGTTTAAACTGTTTTCTGGATACAACTGCCACATGAAATAATAAGAAATACCCATAATGATAGCTCCAATAAATACATATTGTCTTCTTCTTCCCCATTTTGAACGGGTATTATCTGAAATGAATCCCATAATTGGGTCTGTAAAACAATCGAAAATCCTTGGAAAGAAATATACGATTCCCCACATAAGCGGAGGGAAGCCTAGGCCTTTTACTAAGACCATCATAAATACTCCTAAAGCAGCAGGAAACATCTGGTTCGCTAACATTCCAAATCCAAAAGCTACTTTTTGTCCAAATGGTACTGGATTTGTTACTTCCGTTTTCTGTTGTGTCATTATTTTTCGTTTTGTATCGACGAAATTGGTCCTTGATTTATTGGGGTTTATTTCGTCTTGATTATGATATTTCTTTTGGAGACAGAGCGCTCAAAGTATATGAAGGTTAAACATTTTGGTCTTCTGACAAATCCCATTGAACAAGATTTTAACCGTCCGATGACTGCGTCGTCGGATGGTTAAAATCAGTTCATCCGACGACGTTAGTCATCGGACGAGATGATTTTCAACTGGATTTGTCAAAGAACCAACAACTTAAGCTCTGCGTTTTCTCTGTGTCCAAAATAAACTATTTTTTACTCAATATTTTTCCTTTACTAGGAGGTAATTGCACTTCCTTCAATAAAGCGGCTTTATCACCACCATAAGTTTTGACTACTTTATTTCCTCGATTCGTCAAACCATCAAAAGCGCCTTTATCTACTAAATCCCATATCGGAAATTTGGCTTGACCTTTCATATCAAACAAACCAAAATAATTTTCTGAACCACCAGGATTCTTTTCATCTTTCCAATTTTCATTAAAAGCTTCAAAGTAAAAACATGCCATTCCTTTTTCGGCAGTCCAGTCTCGCATTAGTTTGTAATATAGTCCTTCCTTATATTCATCCGTTGCTTTAGTGCCATCATTTCCATAAAAACCATTAGAAGAACTTGCCCAGCCTGTTTCTCCGATATGAATCGGTTTTTCAAGCCCTAAACTTTTGATATAATTATCTGTTTTTTGATATTGAGCAATACCAAAGTCTTTAGCACGATTCATAGCTATAGCTACTTTCGCTATATCTGAAAGTTGCTCTTCTCCTTCAAAAACGCCCCAAAAATCAGGTTTATAATGCGTTTCGTGCATTGGATAGATGTGTAGCGATACGTAATCTACTGCTTTTATTAACTTTTCCAAATCTTCTTGATGGTATTCTTTACCATCACCGCCCCAAGCCGCAAAATTATCAGAACTAGTAATCCAAATATCTTTAGGTAGCTTATTTGCCTGCTTCAATCCTTGCAAATGATTGACCCATTTTAAAATGATATTTGGTCTAACAAAATAAGTAGCTGCCCAATGCACCATTGCTTCATTGCCAACAGCGATGACCTTTACAATATCAGGATACTGATTGGCTAATTTTACGATTCTTTTAATTTCTCCAGTATTGCCTGCTACGTCTTCCTTTTCGTGATTGGGCTTGTCTTTCCAAGCATTTTCACAATTAATCCAAGCGCCGAGCATTACATACATTTCAAAAGTAGCGTCTTCTTTTTTCAGTTGACGAATGGCTTCCAATACATTTTCAGCATGAGGCAATTGTACATTATAGGTCCGCAAAATGCCGATACCCATAGCAGCCAGAATTTTCATGTCTTCCTTCAATTCTGCTACTGTTGGTTGTGCTGCTCTAGTATTTTGTCGATACCCACCGTAAGAAATGGCTAAATACTTTGGATTACCCAAAATTTCTTTAGCGGTTAAGGCTTTCTCTACTGGATTTTCTGTTGTCTTTTTTGCTGCTTCTGGTTGATTGCCACAGGAAAAAACTAACATTATTATCAATAGGACACCAATGGTCTTTAAGGCTACTAATTTTGGCGTATTTATATTCATTTCAAGATTGTTTCTTTAATATTCACAATGATTTGAGTAACCTCACCTGTCCGCTCAAAAATTTGTTGGCTTCTCGCTTTGCCTAAACTTGTCGATGCCAATTTGGTTGCTTTGCCATTCTTGTGGACAATTTCTAAACCACTTTTAACCGAAATTTTATAAACAATAGGTACTTGACAATAAGTAAAACAAAGGCTGTTTTTTGCCAGTTTTATTTGTTTAGTAGCGCCTTCTACATCTATATAATTGAATACAGCCGATTCTTTTAAGAACTCTTCTTTCTTTAGTAAACAAGGATTGAAGTGGAATTGACCGTCTTTGATAAATACCCCTAATTCTCCAAATCGACTTAAAATATCCTCTTTTACCTGCCCTGTCATCCCAGGTTGCTGCGCACCTCTTCCCGCTGGTGTATGAGAATAAGGGTCTGTTGGAAATGCACCGTATAATTGAGGGGATTTATGCACCCCAATTCCTGCATTTATTTCATAATAATGCTCCAATAATCGACCAATCACTTCCTCACTTTCCTTTTCTGCGACTGCTTTTAAACAGCATTCTTGTACCGCTAAAAGCAATTTATAAACCATGTGCCAGTAAATAGAACCCAATC
>JBGCFJ010000078.1:0-14301 GCA_045106885.1 Saprospiraceae bacterium | reverse complement strand
GCAGTTGCTGGTAACCTTTGAAGTGCTTCAATTATTTCGTAAATTCCTTTTCTTCGATTTAGCATTCCGAGTAATAACAACACTTTTCTGCCTTCGTCAATGCCTAGAGATTGCCTGAGTTTTTTCGTTTTTCCGATAATTGAAGGAGAAATTTCTACTGGGTCGGGTAGCGGTATAATTGTTGTTTTTTTCGATAACTGCTTTAGAGACGGCACTGCCATTGGGTCTAGCGAAAAGAAAGTTTTTAATTTTGAATGTTGAAAGGCACTTTTTAGTATCCATTTATCTAGTACTTGTTTTAGTTTAAGTTTAAAGCTAGTTTTAGGATATAAATGGTAAAAGCTAGGTCTAAAAAAAATTCCAGAAACTAAACAAGGCGTAGGAAACTGAAAAGCAAGTGGGAGCCGAAATCTATCTAAATACATGACTAAACCATGGTCAGCATTTGTCTTTTTAGCATAGCTTGTAAAGAGCTGCCATTCTATATAAGTACGTCGTAAAATGCTTTTTTTACTATGTTCGTATTGTTGGTGTTCTTGTGGTGTAATGGTAGTCCATTTAATATTCGAACTTTTCTTGGCATTAACAATATTAGGATATTTTACCAAAAAAGATGGAGCTACTACAAAGACTACCTGCCTTTCTTCATCTGGCATATAGTTCAATAAATGGCGAAGATAATCTGGGTGATGCCCCGTTACTTCTAACTCAAATATCATTATTGTCATACGAAAAAATGAAGATTTACTATAGCGTAGGAAATAGAAAGTTGCTGATTAGAACGTTTTGCGGTGAACCTGTCCCAGCGGGACAAAATATTGGTAGAAAGCGATGTTTCAAGCATTCCAAATGTGCCTTTAGGCGCTTACGCAAAATTTAAAACCAACAAATTGTCGATAATTGTTAATCTCAACTTCAACCTCAAATTCCCGCCGAAGGTGGTTTAAAATTGAAAATTAAATTTTACTTAGGTACATTATGTCTAACATTCCGTACCTAAAGGCACGGTAAAATCAGAATAGCCCCAATATGCTACCGACATAAAACCCCTAAAGGGGTTATTTGGATGAATCACCGCAATCTGTTACAATCAGGAGAGTTGTATTAGTGATAAATTGCTAACAAGCGTATTCTTGGATTGGTGTAAAGCGTACAGATTTAGGAAGATGGCTTATACATAGCATAATAAGCTCGTAGAACTATTATAAAAAAACTCATCAGAAAAAAGCCGATTCCAGCTCCTTGTAATATTGCTTTTGACTTGGGATTTTTATCGGGAAATACAGGTAAATAAGTTTGATCTAATACCCGAAAAACAGGCATTTGATTGTCTATTGTAAAAGAAATGTTTTCCTTATTTTTTAATATTTGCTCATATAATAAGGATAATCTTTGAATTTCAATATCTGTTTGCTCTAACGCTATTTTTTTTTGATTAGATATAATGAAACTACTTGTCCTAACACTTTTGGGAAATAGATTCTTTGCTTTAACTAATTCAGTTTTAATAGATGCTGCTCGTTTCTCTAAGAGTGAAAAAGTATGTTGGGTATTAGCTAAAACATCCTTGATGTAATAATTACTCAATTCCTTAAATAGTATCTTTACTAAACTAACAGATAAGGTGTCATGCAGAGTATTGACATGTATACCTATTATGCCTGTACGATGTCCATAATTGAGTGTCACTAGTCCTTTTGTTTCGGCTGATACGTTTCCAACAACCATTTCATGTAATTTTCGAAATTTAATATGTTCTGAAGGTGTAAATGATGGAAAATCGTCGTTGGAAAAAGATAGGTTAGGAGAAGTATTATTCCGTTTGAGAAATTCTTTTTCCGCCTCTGAATTGGAGGGTATACCATAAATATCAATTAGATGGTTGACTAGAAAATCATTTTTTCCTAATAAATCAACTTTGTTAAATAATGTTTTATGGATGATGGCCTGCGAAGTAGCTAATTCTTTAATCTTATCAAAATTAACATCATTGGGTTTGATCTTTGAAAGCCCAAATTTACTGAGCGTATTCTCAATACCATTTGCCTTATTATTACTTTGATTGATAGTAAAGGTTAGTTTGGAAGAATAAGTTATTGGTTTTAAATAGGAATTCAAATAAAAAAGGGCTACTGATAAAAAAACGCCTGCGACCATAATTACCTTATAATTATATAATTCACGGAGGTAAAAATGGATGGAATCTATAAAATCTTTTAACCCGATTGGATTATGATCTACTACATTAAATGATTGTTTATCGGATGACATTGACGTTGATGATTGATTATGTCTTCAGTTAAAAATGGACAAATAAAGGAAATTGCTTATGCAGTAACCTATAGATTTGCATTTGTTCCTTAGATAAAATTTGCTCAAACTCCTTGTCTAAATTTGAACGAAGTAGTAAAAGTTTTTTTTCTAATGCTTGATGGGAGGATAAAGCTCCTGCTTGTTTCATTCTTCGAGATAAAAACCTTACATAATATTTATTAGCCACATAATTGGACAACAATTCTTCTAGTAACTGTTTCTGGTTTTCAGATGTATTGGTTCTAAGATTAAAAGTAAGAAAATCCTTTCCATATATACTCGCAGCAGTTAGTTGTCTAACTATTTTAAATTGGCTTTCATTCAGTTCATTAAATAATAGTAAATCTCTTTGATAAGTGAGTTGTTCTAATGCGCGCTGAAACATTACCGCACTATCTTTTTGCTTTTGAGATAAAAGGGTATCGCTTTTTTGATAAAAGGGTATCAATTGCGTGCTAATATTTTTTATTGTATCGGTACTTAATTGCAGTATGTTTCCTAAATATCTGGCATTAAATAATTTTATTTCCAATAATAGATAGTTCACTTCTCTATCTATATATCTGGTGTTTAAAAAATGAGTTGCTGATGTATATTTTTCTTCTGCAATAGCTATTTCAGCTAACAGTAAACTAATAGCACAATTATGTTCATATTTACTATAAAGCGTTTTAGCAATGTGTTTCGCTTCTGCTAATCTTCCTTGAGACTGTAATAAAAACTTTGCATACTGTAAAAGCACAAAATCTTCATTAGAGGAATCTTGTAAGGCTAACTTAAAGTATTTTTCTGTGGAACTACCCTTTAGTAAGCTAGTTAATTGCAAAGAATCAATAGCTCCTTCTTTTAATGTATCAACCCAAACAATCTGATTTGTTGGATTCGTCTGCTCTAAAATAGCTAGTCGTTTTGCAATATCAAAGGCAATAATATTATTAAAACTCTGGCTAACATCCTTAAATCCATTAGTCGTTTTAAATATAGGGTGATAAATATCGTTTAATAAAAAAATACTCTTGGGATTGCTTTTTTTTAGACGATTAGCTTCTTTATATACTCGATCTGTATGCAAAGCATATATAAACCAACCCGCACAAACCAAGCTCAATGTCATTCCCACTAATATACTCCATCTAGGTAGTATGGTCAATTGATCATCTGTCTTAATGAGGCCTAGCAAACAAAAGGCAAACAATAGAATATTACCGTAATGATAATCGTAAAAAAAAGCATCTCGGTAAATAAAAAAACTGAGAAAGCAGATTAGTGTAGCAGTAAAAATTGCTTTTTGAAAATCTTCTGCCTGCCTAAAATTTTGAAACCCTTGGTATAAAATCCTAAGAATAGGATAACCGAAAAAAGCAAAGCCTAGTATACCTAATTCAGCTAAATGTTGACTGTATAAATTATGATTACCCGTCCTGTAGAAACTACTTTGTTGATTATATGTATCACTGACTCCATACGTATATGCTTCTAAATGCCAATTGCCTAAACCTATTCCAAGTAATGGGTTATCAAGCAATAATTTAATAGAATTTATATTTAATACATATCTATTAGGGTCGAATAAAAACGATTCTTCTGTCCAACTTGATACTGCTCCTGTTAAAAAAAAATATCCTAAGAGCGTTACCCCAAAGGCCCCAATAATTAAGTGCTGAAAAAAGGATTTAGCATTATCATTTTTTTTGTTTAAAACACTTAATAAGTAACTTGATAGGGAAAGTACAAAAAATAACATACTTCCTCTAGAATCGGCTTTACTGATTAGATAAGCTAAAAAGATAGTAATTAAGCCTTTGGCTATTATTCCAGTTTTCCCATTTAAGGGATAAAATAGCAAAAATGGAAAATAGGAACACAAGATAAGCGTAACCATGTTTTTATTAAAACCAAAATAATGAGTCCAGTCATAATTATTGGCATAATCGACATATAATAATGAAGGTATGGAATAAGCAAAATTATAAAGACAGAAGAAAAAGAAAATTAAAAAAAGAGAATGATTGACCTCGTTTTTTACTGCTACATATCGAATAAGAAATAGCCATAAAATTACTTGTAACCAAGTAAAAGCATGATGCCAAATTAGTGACCCATTCAAGGCCCAAGAGTAGGAGCAAAAGCCTATTATTATAAATAAAAACAGGCATAAATCAAAGCGATAAATCTTTAAAGAAGCTTTTTTCTTCCATATTAAAACAAAAAAAATAATAGACAACACTAAAGGTTGAATAATGGAAAGAAGTACATCTTTAACTTCTTTAGGAAGCCAACTCCCATTAAAAGGCAAGAAGATTGGGACTATTAAAGAAGAAATAACTAGTGCAAAGAAAATAGATCTACTACTTTCTGTAATTTTTATTTTTATAGTTTTCTTTATCAATTTGTTAGACAGGTAACCTTGAGTTGAAAATTAATTTCCTTCTCTTTTTTGACTAAGTGAGTCGTAGCATATAAAACACTAATACTTAGCACGGCTATTATAGCAAGAAATTTAATTGGTAATCTATAAATATAATTGGACTTTAATTTTTCATGAAAGCGCAAAGCTCCGCTGTTGAAAAGTCGGGGGACTTTAATTAATTAATAGAAATCCAATTCTATTTACATGGTAAATAGGAAATAGCTTATTATAAACTAATTATAGTTGAATGGTTAGGATATTCTTTAAGAATACTCAATTAAATAATGCTAAAATTATGAATAGCATTCATTGTAATTATTAGGATTTTAATTGGACTGGTTTATGATAAAATACTTTTGTAGTAAGTCAAAGTATTATTGAGTAGTGATTAGGTTTGATGGTAGTGGGTCAAATGTAATGCTGCTTTTTATGCAAAGGTATCAATAAATACTTGGAATAAAAAAAAATCTAGCATTACATTTATAGCACTACCGGTTTTATTTTCAATACCTCTTTGTAGAAAAATGAGATTATTATTTTTTTTAATGTATATGTTGGTTGCCTCAATAAGTTTCATGATTAACCTATTTTTTATACTCCTCTTTATTTCTTTAATGTCGAGTTGATTGCGGAATATGATTGTTATGATAGAAATAGAACCATAAGTGATTAAAAAATAATCTTTCGTCACAAAACAGAATAGAAAATAATCTATTTAGGATTTTACTGTATTTTTGCAAATGCAAAAAAACGACCAACCGTTATATACCAGTTCTTTTTTATTGCTTTGTACCAGTTTTGCCCTATTTGGTGCTAGTTTTAATATGATAATTCCTGAATTGCCAGCTTACATAACGAGTTTAGGAGGGGCAGAATATAAAGGCTTAATTATTGCTTTATTTACGTTGACAGCAGGGATTTCTAGACCGTTTAGTGGGAAATTGGCAGATACGATTGGTCGAGTGCCCATTATTGTTTTTGGGGCCATAGTTTGTATTATTTGTAGTTTAATTTATCCAGTTTTATCGACGGTTAGTGGCTTTCTATTACTCCGATTATTACATGGTTTTTCTACGGGATTTACCCCTACTGCGATTACCGCTTATGTAGCAGATATTGTTTCCGAAAAAAGAAGAGGAGAAGCGATGGGAATTATGGGGATAAGTATCAATTTAGGCAGTTCAATCGGTCCTTTTGTTGGAAGTTATATTGCTGCTTATCAGTCGTTAAATCTGATGTTTTATGTGTCTTCTGGAATAGCCTTATTATCAATGATTCTTTTATTGAACCTGAAAGAAACCCTCAACGAAAAACAAGCTTTCCATCCACGATTACTCCTGCTAAAAAGAAATGAAATTTTTGATAAAAGTTCTGTTATTCCAGCGATTGCTTGCGGGTTAATTTACCTAGGATTTGGTGCTATTATTACGATTACACCAGACCAAAGTGTACACTTAGGAATGGTTAACAAAGGCGCTTTTTTTACGAGTTTTACTTTATGTTCCATTTTATCAAGAATAGTGGCAGGACGATTATCAGATATTTACGGTAGGGTAGTGGCAATTAGGCTTTCGGCAATTATGTTAGCTATTGGGTTCGTGTTTTTCGGGATGTCTCAATCGCCTACTTGGTTATTGGTTTCTTCTGGGGTAGTTGGATTTTCCTTAGGAGTAGGAATTCCTGCTTTATTCGCTTGGACCATTGACCGAAGTGAAGTCCAACATCGTGGGAAAGCAATGGCCACTTTATATATCGGTTTAGAAGTAGCTATTGGTTCGGGGGCTTTATTAGGTGCAGCCATTTATGATAATAATTTTGCTAATTTTTCTACGACTTTTAATATAATTGCTATCTTTCCATTAATTGCTTTACTATTTTTGTGGAAGGAGAAAGATGTGGTTATGGTTGGTTAAATGCATGGTAGCGTAATTCGAAAATTATTGACAAGTAATTTTATAGTTGCTAATTGTACTAAACCAGCAATAAATAATTAAATGTTAGATAATCAGAAAGAAAATTAATAATTTGAAAAGAAGTCAGATGTCAGACCGTTTATTACATAAACTGTCAGAAGTCAGATTTAAGACAGACAGGTCATTGATTGTCAGTATTTTACCCCTGCATCATCTGACTTCTGACAGAAAATTTAAATTTTGTGTAAGCGCCTAATTCAAATCACTCAAAGTTATTTTGTAATAGTATTTATATACTAATTAAAATTACTCCGAAAGTGAAATTTTAGGGTGAAAATAATAAAAAATAAACTTCAATATATATATTGCGGTTTTTTTAGTACCAACCGCTACCAAATAAAGTCCAATCTACTTATACTATAAACTATTTTATGAAAATAGGAATCCTTAAAGAAAGTCAGGATAATAGGGTATCTATGGTTCCTGCTACCATGAAAAAAGCTAAGTTAGAGCAAGTTGAATTTTTACTTGAATCCAATGCTGGCGTAAAGGCTAGTTTGCCAGACGATACTTATGTGGAGGTAGCTAAAATGACCGACCGTTTGACCATTTTCCAAACTGCTGACATTATTGTTTCGGTTGTTCCCATAGCCGCATCTGAATTAAGCAAAGTTAAAAAAGGAACTTTGTTAATTTCTATGTTTGCGCCTTATGTGGATGATAGCATTATTGATACACTGCAAAATCACGGTTTACATGGTGTCAGTATGGATATGATTCCTCGAACTAGTTTAGCACAGGCAATGGATATTTTATCCTCGATGGCAGCCGTTGCTGGTTATAAAGCCGTACTAGCGGCTGCTAACCATTTGCCTCGCTACTTTCCAATGATGATTACCGCAGCAGGAAGTATTCGACCAGCCAAAGTATTGGTCTTAGGTGCAGGAGTTGCTGGTTTACAAGCCATTGCTACTGCTCGACGTTTGGGGGCAATGGTAGAAGCTTTTGATGTTCGGAAAGCAGCCAAAGAAGAAGTAGAAAGTTTAGGGGCGAAGTTTGTCGAAGTTGAAGGGGCAGCAGATGATACTTCGGCGGGAGGATATGCAGTGGAACAAAGTGAGGAATTTATCAAAAAACAGCGGGCAGAAGTACAAAATCGAGCAGCCAAAGCAGATGTTATCATTACCACTGCGCAAGTTAGAGGCAGGAAAGCACCTATTTTATTGCCAAAAGAAACAGTTGATAAAATGAAAACGGGTTCTGTCGTAGTTGATTTAGCTTCTTCAACTGGCGGAAATTGTGAACTGTCTAAGGATAATGAAATTATCATTCATAATGGAGTTAAAATAATAGGTAACTCTGCTTTAGCTTCGGATATGCCTCAAGATGCAAGTACTTTGTTTAGTAATAACATTTTGAATTTATTGAAACTGATTATTAAAGACGGTGAAATGGTATTGGATATGGAAAATGAAATTATTAAATCAGCTTTGATAACAGGCTAGGCAATTTTCAATGTTCAATTTAAAATTTTCAATTTTCAAATCGAACATTGAGGAGCTATACCAAGAAGCGTAATGTAATAATTAATCAATTGATAGATCTTATTAAATTAAGCTAATACTTAGTTTTTTGAAAATTGAGAATTGAAAATTTTAAATTGAAAATTAATTATGGATACGATATTACAATTTTTCGATACGAATTTAATTATGATTTATCTCTTAGTATTTACAATCATACTAGGATTTGAAGTTATTTCTAAAGTACCCACCGTTTTGCATACGCCTTTAATGTCTGGTGCGAATGCGATTAGTGGCGTCGTCATTATCGGCGCTATTTTATTAATTCGTAATGCAAACCCTAATGATTTTTTGACTTTGGGATTAGGGACTATAGGCGTTATTTTAGGGATGGTTAATGTAGTTGGAGGATATGCAGTGACAGATAGAATGTTGGAAATGTTTAAAAAGAAAAAGAAGTGATTGGTGAATGGTGATTTGTGATTTGTGAATCGAACCCTACACCTTTGGACCTTTATACCCTTTTACCTTTACACCTTGTTACCTATTAAAATGAACGAACAAAATCAATTATTTCTAAAGCTCTTTATCTTATACCTAGTCCTATTTGGTGGTTTGACCTTACTATTTGACTATGCGATGGGTTTTGATTTTGATTTACGTAAAAGTGCGCCATTATTCATTCTAGTGGCGGCTTATTTAAGTTTTCGCCGCTCTCGAAAAATGAGTGAATAATAGAAAGAAGCGGCTATTAAAAAAATAAACATTTAGACTATAGAAGGATATTCATTCATCGTTTATCATTCATAGTTCATCGTTTAAACAACAAATATATGTTAGGTTCAATTGTAAATTTGGCTTACCTCATCGGGGCAACCTCCTTTGTCTGGGGATTGCGCCAATTAAGTACACCCGATACGGCTCGAAAAGGGAATTTATTAGCTGCCTTTGGAATGGGCATTGCAATTTTGGCAACCATGATTTTGCCAATGACGGGCGCTGCCAATAATTATCCATGGATAATTGGGGGAATGTTAGTTGGTGGCATTATCGGTTTTTTTGCTGCTAAAAAAGTGCAAATGACAGCTATGCCACAAATGGTCTCTATTTTTAATGGATTGGGTGGTGCTTGTGCAGTTGTTTTGGCGATGACAGAATTGATTCATTATTATGATGGAACGGCTACTATGTCAGGTGGTCAATTATTCATCGTTTTAACAACGTTATTAATTGGGGCAATTGCTTTTACAGGTAGTATGTTAGCCTTTGCCAAATTGCAAGGCTTAGTTTGGGATAGTCAAGTGACTTTGCCGAAACATCATATCGTCAACTATTTTCTTTTAGCAGCCACCATTGGATTGACAGTTTATGTTTATTTGGGTGGAGTAGGGTTAGGTATGACGGCAGCTATTGGGTTGATGGTTTTGTCCTTAATTTATGGCTTTTCATTTGTAGCGCCTATTGGTGGGGCGGATATGCCTGTCGTAATTTCTTTACTGAATTCGTTTACTGGATTATCCGCCGCAGCAGCAGGTTTAATTTACGATAATAATATCATGTTAGTTGGTGGTATTTTAGTTGGTGCAGCAGGCGTAATTTTAACTGTTTTAATGTGCGAAGCTATGAATCGGTCTTTATTTAATGTCTTGATTGGCGGTTTTGGTGGCGGCGCAGCGACGGCTAAAGGCGTAGATGGCGACCAAGTGGCTAAAACAGTGACGATTAACGATGCAGCCATTCAACTATATTATTCTCAATCGGTGATGGTTGTACCTGGGTATGGCTTGGCAGTTGCGCAAGCGCAAAAAGTAGCCAAGGAATTAGACGATTTATTGTCTTCTAATGGAGTGGATGTCAAATATGCGATTCATCCAGTTGCAGGTAGAATGCCTGGGCACATGAATGTATTATTGGCGGAAGCAGATGTCCCGTATCCTAAATTATTGGATTTAGAAGATGCCAATGATGCCTTACCTAATACAGATATGGTCGTTATTATTGGTGCCAATGACGTTGTAAACCCTGCGGCATTAGATGACCCTGGTAGCCCAATATATGGTATGCCAGTCCTAAATGTTTGGGAGGCTAAACACGTAATTGTAATGAAACGGAGTATGAGCCCTGGGTATGCTGGTATTCAGAATCAGTTGTTTTTTCATGAGAAAAATAAGATGCTGTTTGGAGATGCAAAAGATAGTTTGCAAAAATTAGTGAGTGAAATTAAGACTTTATAATACTTTAACGTTGCTAGAAATTACTATTTTAGTAGCACTTTTCCTATAATCGATTACAAAAAATATTATGGCAAATACATTCTTTAAAAGTGTGATTGATTTTACTAAAAATGTAAAAACAACAGGCGCTTTATATCAAACTTCTAAGCAAATTGAAAAAGAAATTTGTGCTAAAATTAATGCGGATACCAAAATTATTGTAGAATTTGGCACAGGTTTAGGCAATATAACCCAACGGATACTAGACCTTATGCCTGCCGATGGCAAATTATATTCTTTTGAAGTGAAGGCAGCGTTTTTAGAAGATGTAAAAGATTTAATTCAAGATGATAGATTGGTGTTAATTAATGATGGAGCGCAAAATTTTGAACAATATGTAAAAGAAGAAGTCGATTGTTTTATTTCTTCTATTCCTGTTACATTGATTCCAAAAGAAGTCGTAAAAGAAGTCATTCAAAAGAGTTATGATGCTTTAAAATCAGGTAATTATTTTTGCCAAGTTTTATATTCTCCGTTTCATAAAAAGAAATTTAGTGCTGTCTTTGAAGAAGTCAAGATTGAGAAAGCAGCTTCTGTTCCTATTGGGTTTATTCACCATTGTCGCAAAATTACTAGTGAGTGATTTTGTCAGTGGCGCTTTTCTGAGAAATCAGCCAAATACTCAAATTAAGTATTAATAATTATCAAAAATAGCGTTTTTCCAGTTTTATAAGAAAACCCTTTCAAAAGTAGTGAAAAGCAATGAATTCTTAAAATTTAATGTTTATCTTCGTGTGAACATAGTTGCTTTAATAGTTTCTAAAACACCTATGATGCAAAATTAATTGTTGAGCACCCGCTTTACTGTAACTAAAAAATCAATCAATAAAATCACTACAGCTTATGGGATTCTTTAAAAATAGAGGACAGGCGATGTGTTATTTATTAGTAGTCGTTGCAGGTTGCTTATCAATAGCAGGGACTTACCTTAACCTAAAAGTAACTGCTGTGAATGGATTAGTGGCGGCAATAGGACTTTGTTTAGTCGTGGTAAGTCATTTTAAAGAAGAAGCCTGATTTTTTGTCAACACTTAATTATTAATAACTACCTTTTTCAGTGTTCCTTCTGCTGAACCATCCATAAATTGAACAAAATAGATACCATTCCGATAAGTTGGAAAATGTTGGATACTATTGGGTAGCACTAAACCTTCTTCTACTTTAGCTCCTTGTGCATTAAAAATAGTATAAGGAATTTGTACTAAATTAGAATTACCGACTTCTATACAAAAATAATAACTAGCTGGATTTGGGTAAATTTTAATTTCATCAGTCAAAGTAGGTGTTGGTGGTTGCTGGCAGGCATTATTATTTAATAGTCCACTTCTGGCATGAATTAAAGCTGCTTGCATGCGTAAAGCTTGTCCCTTTGTAAACATGGCTAAACATTCGTCCTGAGAATAATTCATAAAGTTACTTACATTATCTCTGTTTCCACAACTCATCTTTTCACCCGTTTCACAAGCTCCATCGTAAGAGTTTGATTGTTGGGGCACATCTGCTACAAAATCATCTCCATCGCAGCCATTATTAAAAGGGTGAGAAATATTGAAATAATGAGCTACTTCATGTGTTCCTGTTCGACCTAAATCATAGGGAGAAATCGCAGTGCCATTTATACCAAAGTTTTTAGCATCAATAACAACACCATCTTTTTCAGGTGGACTTTCAAAAGGTTTGGAAGCATAGCCTAAAATTTGACTAATATCACTAATTTTGGTAACCCATATATTTAAATATTTTTCTGTATCCCAAGCAGATTTTCCATCTTTTTCTGTATAATAAAGCCATTCTGCTCCTCTGAAAAATTCACTATCCGTTTTAGTAGCGGTACGCGTAATGCCATTGGTGGCATTCCCCTCAGGGTCAATTGTTGCTAGACAGAAATTGAAACCAACATTAGCAATTCTACCCCGAAAATCAGTATGTACTTTATCTAAATTATTATTTCGTCGATTAAAATCACGATTTAGTGCATCAATTTGACTAAATACTTGGGCATCAGAAATATTTTCATTTTCCGTGGGATAAACGATATGAACTACTACAGGGATGGTAATTTCTCCTCGACTATTTGCAATGTTTTGCTGATTATATTTAATATGATTTTCGGTAGCAATCTCTAGCGAATCATGAGCTGCTTTATTATAAAATGTTGTTGCTTCAAAACAACTGCGTTCAGTAGTTTGTGCCATTAATTGACCAACAATAAATAAAGGAAGAAAAATAAGGATAAATTGCTTTTGCTGGTAAGTTGATAAATATGTTATGGCTTTAAGCAATAGAATAAGGTGGTTTTAAATCAGTTAATGGGAAAATAGACTATCGGATTAATAATAAAACGTAAGAATGAGGAAAAAAATTATTGCTTAACGTTTTCGGCTGCCTGTTGTCGGTTCTCAGTTGTCAGTTTGACGTACTATACGTAACCGACAACTGAGAACTGAAATTATCTTTTTTGCTTTTCTATCAATTCAATCAATAAATCCACTGCTTCTCTTACAAAAATAGGGTCTTCTGCATGAGTATCTCGTTCCTTCACAATAATATTTTTAGGTAAACCTGTTTTTAAACGATTGAAAAAAGCTTCATCGGATACTTTGTCTTCCAAAACTCCTCCCTTTATAGAGTAGCGACCAACACCACCTTTGGGAATCATAAAATAAGCCTTATCGGTGGTATGTTGCAAACGCTCACAAATAGAATCTGCTACTCGAATAATCTCGTCTTTATTTAATCTTGGTACAAAAACAACTGGGCTGTGAAAAACAATTTGATGGTCTTTAAACTCATCAGGTACTTCATTTGGTGGGACTAAAATACCTAAATGTTCTGCCCCTCCTGGACATAATACTTGAGGCAATCCTAGTTTTCCTGCCACAGTTAATCGTTCTGGTCCACCAGCTCGCAATACGCCCCAAACATCATCTGCAATTTCGCCCATTGCATAATCAAAAACGGCTCCAATAATCCCTTCTTTCATCATCTGTTCCATGGCTTGTCCACCAGAACCGACGGCATGAAAGACAATCACTTCATAACCTTTGGATTCAATATATTTAATGGCTTCCATGGAACCATTCGTCAACACCCCTAAATTAGACATGCCAATCAAAGGTTTATCGCCTTTCTCCATGACAAACTTCGTTTCTACAGTTGCCATTCCACAAGCAGCAGCAGCAGCGTTTGCCAATATTTTTCTAGTAAATGGATTGAGCTTTAAAATATCACTCACAGAGAACATCATGGTAATATCCTTGATGCCGACAAAACCAGATACATCTCCAGAAGCAATCGTAGAAACCATGATTTTAGGAAAACCGTAGGGTAGGGCTTGCATGATTTCGCAGCAAGTAGAAGTACCTTGTGTTCCACCCAATCCTAAAACAGCATGGACTTCATTTTTTGCAATCTTTCGATTTAAAATTTTGATACAGCCACCCACTACAAAAGGATTAGATTTCTCTCTAGTGGGGTCTTTTAAAATTTCTTTAATAGAACCACCTCCCGTTGAAATTACTTTCCCTCTCGAAATATCGGCTTTAATACCCGCTTTTCCGACTACGCCAATATCTAATAATAAAGCAGTATGCCCGATGGCTTCGATTTGTTCTTTTAAGAATCCTGCTTCTTGGTCTTTGGTGTCTAGCGTGACTAGGAGTGCTATGGTTTTTCGCATTTTTTGATAGGTTTAAAGGTTAGAGGTAAACGGGTTTAAAGGTACAGAGTATTGACCGCAAAAAGATTTCAATTTATTTTATATGGTGACGAAGCTACGCTCCTTACTCTATTTTTGGGGCTACCTATTCCTACAGACGGGGTCAGAGCGCTGCTCTTTTGGTAAAAATCAAGGAGCATCGCTCCGAAAC
>JBGCFJ010000779.1:0-1960 GCA_045106885.1 Saprospiraceae bacterium | reverse complement strand
AGCTTTTGGATGGTTCAATTTCTTCCGTCGATTGAGCAAAGATTATGAAAAAACAGTAGAATCTTCTGTCGCTTTTATGCAGATTGCTTTTATCGATATCATTTTATCAAGATTGGCAATTTAAATTTTTAAACATACTCTTAGTACCGTCTCCAATATAAAAATAATAAGCGCCCCAAGCGACTTCAGGAAAATCAATCACTATTTCATTTAATTCAAAATTTTCCCAATCAACCGAGCCATCGGCTGTCGCAATTCCCTGTTTAAAACCTTCTCTCGGTGCGCCATTAATTAATATTCTTGGATAGCCGATATTACCATTCTCATCAAATACGTTTTTCAGATTTTGAGTCGCCATTTCATCATATTCCATTCTTTTGTCTTCAATCATCCGAACGATTTCTTTGCCTATTAGGGGCAAGTTTTCATATCGCTATATTCAATATACCACCCAAACTATATCCTTTTCTTTGACAACAACACAAATTGAAATGTGGGCAATACTAATAACTAAAAAATTGAGATGCTGGTGAAAACCAATTCCAGTAATTTTGCTCGATTTTTTTTAGTAGGCAACCCACCCTTAATTAATTACCGTAAGGGTTTATAATGAATGTGTTAATGGCAAAAGATATAATCAGCGTACCTTTATTGATTAAAGGTTGCCGAGAAGGAAATCGGTCAAGTCAATTACGATTGTACGAGCATTTCTACGGCTACGGTATGGGTATATGTCTGCGCTATTGCAAAAATCGAGAAGAGGCTCTTGAGGTTTTAAATGATGGTTTTCTGAAAGCTTTTACTAAAATGGAACTCTACAATCCACTTTATCCCTTTAAAGCATGGTTTCGGAAAATCTTAATCAATGCCTCTATTGACTATCATCGAAAATATCATAAATTATCAGATGGCGAAGAACTCGGTTATGAGGCAGAAATGAAAGCCTCCACGCATAATCTGGGTCTAGAAAATCTAGCTTATGATGATTTAATTAAAGTTATGCAAAAACTAAGTCCAGCTTATCGCTTGGTTTTTAACTTATATATAGTAGATGGCTTGACGCATAAAGAAATTGCTAAAAAATTGACGATTTCCGAAGGAACATCCAAATCTAATTTAGCAAAAGCCAAAAGAAAAATTCAAACATTCTTGGGGGCGTCTCATGGGATTTACTATAAACCCACAAAATAATGGAAAAACACAATACAGACGACTTATTTAAAAAAATGCTGGAAAATCCGCCTCCAATGAGGCCAGACCGAGAAGCCCTTGAGGATATGAATCGACGACTCGATGCAACTCAGAACAAGCAGAGAAAAGGTGGCTGGTGGTGGCTGATTCCCCTTTTATTTTTACCGCTTTTAGGAAGTACTATTTTCTTTTATTTCAAATATCAAACCGCACAAAACAACCTAAATGAATTAAATTTACAATTAACTAATTATCAACTAAATACGCAAAAAGATACGCTTACACAACGGATTACTATTTATCAATATGATACTATTTTTAATCGGATTTACCAGGATATTATCCTCCAAAGAAATAGATCAGAGACACCTGCTTTGTTAGCTAATAATGGAAGCTATTTTTCAACTTCTCGTTTACCAAATTTCGGTGGACCAAATTTATCGGCTAACTCAGCAGTAGCTTTTAACACATTCGATAAAAGCAGTTTTCAGCCTTCCCAACTTGAACTGCTCAGGAATGGGAAGGTTCTTTCTTTGGGGCAGATGGCAATGATTTTAGATAAAGAAGAAGAACTCGCTAGTAGTAATAGTAGCCCTAACTTAGAAAAAATAAGTATTGCAAATGATATTGCCAAATTATCTTTTTTAAACAATCGGTTTGATTATAAACATCCATTACCCCAATCAGACCACTTTTTGAATTTATCGGCTAAAAGCGATGTAGATAGAATTAATCCACTGTGGTATTTAGTGCCAACTGGTTTCCAAGC
>JBGCFJ010000778.1:0-4062 GCA_045106885.1 Saprospiraceae bacterium | reverse complement strand
GCTACGACTACTTGTACCGTAGGTAATGGGGCAACTTGTTCTTCAACTAATTTAAGAGGATTTGAATACTTAGGAGAATTTAATGGGAGCAGATATTATTGTTCTGCGGAAAACAATCATACTTGGTTAGAAGCAAGAGATAAAGCAATTGCTGCGGGAGGAAATTTAGCGGTTGTTTGTAGTCAAGCAGAAAACGATTTCTTACAAAATGGTTTAATGGCAGATTATGCATGGATAGGTTATTCAGACCGTGTTTCAGAAGGTAATTTCAAATGGGTAACTGGAGAGAATTGTGGATTTACTAATTGGAGTCAAGGAGAACCCAATAATAGTGATGGAAATGAAGATTTTACTAGATTATTAAAATCAACGGGAAAATGGACAGATAGAAGTCCAAGTTTCAAAGCAGAATTTATCATGGAAATTCCATGTCAAGGAAATATGGAACCTGGTAATGTGGTTATCACACAAATTGCAGGGCTAGCACCAGGGAGTGTTTTTCCAATAGGTATGACAGAAGTAAGATATGAAGCAATTGATGAATGTGACAATACAGAAATATGTTCTTTTAAAGTAACGGTAGAAGCTGCAGTAGATCCATGTGCAGGCAATGGTTCTCCTGCTGTACAAGTAGATGGGAGCGACCCTGATTGTGGTCAAAATAATGGAAAAATTAGATTTATTTTTAATGACAATCCAAGTAGAACGAATATAGAGTTTAGCCTAGATGGTGGACAAACTTATCTATTAAACGTATCGGATAATGCAGGAATGGCTATGTTTAGTGACTTAGCAGCAGGTACATATAACGTATTTGTTCGATGGGGAAATGCTGAATGTGGAGTAGATTTAGGAAGTATAACTTTAGATGATGTAAGACAAGTTGCTGGTACGCAATGTGAAGATAATGATAATACGACGATTAATGATGTAATTTCAGCAGATGGCTGTACTTGCGAAGGTACACCAATTGGTGAGCTTAATTTAGTTTGTCAAAACGATATAGCAGAGATATTACAATCAGGAGAAAATGGTACGATTATTATTTTTGACGAACCAACTGCAAGTACTACTTGTGGATTAAATGGTTTGACAATTGAACAAATAGAAGGATTAGCTTCTGGAAGTATTTTCCCTATTGGTACAACTACAGTAAAATATCAAGTAACAGACGCTTGTGGTAATATGGAAATGTGTTCCTTTGAGGTAGTTATCGAAGGCACTCCATTAATGTTTGACCTTTTATGTGCAGATGATATTACAGTAACTGCTGAAGCAGGGCAAAATGGTGTAGCTGTTTCCTTTAATGAGCCATCAGTTATTTCTAATTGTCCTTCTGATAATTTTAGAATTGTTCAAATAGAGGGTATTTCAAGCGGTAACTTTTTTCCTGTAGGAACAACTAGGGTTACTTATAGAGTTGGCGACGACTGTGGACAGATAGACGAGTGTTCTTTTGTGGTAACGGTAAATCCAGCCCTAACAGGTACTATAGGCGATTTAGTATTTACCGATTTAGATGAAGATGGGATTCAAGATGCGAATGAGCCAGGAATGGACGATGTAACGGTAAAATTAATAGATGCGACAACAGGGAATAGAGTAGCAACAGTTATAACAGCGAACAATGGAGCTTACCAATTTTCAGATGTGGAAGCAGGGGCGTATCAAATAATGATAAATACACCGGACGGAATGGTTGTATCACCAGCAAATGCAGGCAATGATACCACTAAGGATAGTGACATTTTAGAGAATGGGATGACGGCAGTATTTACTTTAACACCAGGAGAAGATAGAACAGATATTGATGCAGGATTAGTAAGACCAATCATCATTAATAGAGGACAAGTAGGAAATGTTGTATTTAATGATGCGAATGGTAATGGTATCCAAGAGAATGGAGAAGCTGGGATAAAAGATGTATTCGTACAGTTATTAGATAAAAATGGAGAAGTCGTACAATTCACAACTTCTGATGATAACGGAATGTACCTATTTAGTGAATTATTACCTGGTGATTACCAATTGAGATTTAGGGGACAATCGGATGACTTAATCCCAACACTTCAAGATGAAGGTGATAATGATGCTAGAGATAGTGATATTGATGAAAATGGATTAACAGAAGTATTTACTTTAGTAACAGGTTTTGATGAGACTAGAGATGCTGGTTTCCAACCAAGAATTGTGGAATCAAACCCAGCAAGAATAGGAAATCAAGTTTTTTTAGATGAAAATAGAAATGGTATTAGAGATAATAACGAAACAGGTATTGATGGAGTAGAAGTAAAATTATTAGCCGAAAATGGTGACGTTTTACAAACTGTTAATACGGCGAATGGTGGTATGTATGCGTTCTCTGTAGCGCCAGGAACTTACCAAGTAATGTTCGGAACACCATTTGGTTTCAATCCTACAAATCAGTCTGGAAATGCAACGGATGGGGTAGATAATGATAGTGATAATGACCCTACAACAGGAATGACGGAATTATTTACTGTAGCATCAGGAGAAGTAAATCCTACCATTGATGCAGGTTTCGTGGCTCAACCAGACCCATGTGATAATGTAACAGATGGTGGAATAATCGAAGCAGATGAAGACCCAGAAGCTTGTGGTCCTTACGATGCGACAATCATTACTAGTGTTGACGCACCTACAGGAGGAAGCGGTGACTTAGAATACACTTGGTTAGCTTCAACAATTGAATGTCCAACAGAATTAACAGATATTATTCCTGGTGCTAATAGTCAAGACTATGACCCAGGTGTATTGACGCAAACAACTTATTTTGTAAGATGTGCAAGAAGAGTGGGCTGTACCGTATGGATTGAAAGTGATTGTGTAGTAAAAAAAGTAGATGCTTGTGATAATGATAGTCCAGTTGATTGTGATGCAATTACGACTACTGTTACTGAAGGTAATATCAAGGTAGATGGTTTACTAGACTCAAATGCAAAAGTAGAAGTAATTGGCGCAGGTACCAATTGGACACCAATGTTAGTGTGTGGTGATGGCGGCGAAGTTTGCGAAAACCCACAAATGATTATGGATTTACCAGAAGGAGACTATACCGTAAAAGTTCAGTTATGGGGCGCAGATGGTAGTTACTGTTATACAGAAAGACAAGTGACAGTAACTGATGGCGAACCAACATGTACAGTAGATGGAGGTACAGTTTCTACTAATGACGATACAACTGACTTATGTGTAGGCGATAACGAACCAAATATTGTAAACTTTGCTGCAACAGGCAGTAATGGACCAAACCGAGCATGGGTTGTAACAGATAATAATGGTATTATTTTAAATGCAGATGCCTCAAGTTCAATAGATTTTGAAGGAGCAGGAGCTGGCACTTGTTATGTATACTACTTGAGCTATGAAACAATTACAGGCTTAGAAGCAGGTGCGAACATTTATGACTTAATAGGTTGTTTTGATAAGTCTAACAGAATTGAAGTATCAAGAACAGATAACTGTGGAGGTGGAAAAGAGCCAATTTGTGATGATGTGGACGTAACAACAGGAAATGGAAAAATTAATTTAGTTGGCTTAGCTGGACAATTTGTAATTGTTAAAATCCATGATACAAATGCAGGATGGGTTATCATAGAACAATGTGTTGATTGTGAAGACCCAACTACCTTTAATGTACCAGCAGGTGATTATAACGTAGTAATTGAATTCTATAGAGGTTACTGGAATGATAAGTACTGTAGAAAAGATGTTAGAGTAGTCGTTACAGATGGAGAGAATCCTTGTGAAGATAAGGATAATGATGGAATTTGTGTAGCAGAAGATTGTAATGACGATGACGCAACAGTTGGTGCTAGACAAACACCAGGAACAAGCTGTGATGACGGTAATGCATTGACGGTCAATGATGTTGTTTTAGCAGATGGTTGTTCTTGTGCAGGTGAAGAAGAGACGACACCAGAGAAAGAAATCTGTATCGAAAGAGAAGTATTCAATACAGATAACTGTCAATTCAACATTATCTATGGATTATACTTGAATTTGGATGGTTATGATAAATATTACGAAGTAAGTGATGCT
>JBGCFJ010000777.1:0-11371 GCA_045106885.1 Saprospiraceae bacterium | reverse complement strand
ATTTACAACATTTAAATAAGAATAAACCAATGCAGACCTATCGTCATTAGGGTCTCTTTTTCCAATTCCAGAAAATCCTTGACAAGGTGGTCCACCAACTATTACATCTGCACTTGGAATAGTTTCTAGGTTAACTTTAGTAATATCTTCATTAATAATGTGATTGCCAATGTTAAGTTTGTACGTTTCACAAGCATCTTTTAAAATATCATTAGCCCAAATGATGTTATAGCCTGCTTGTTTAAAGCCTAAATCCAAACCACCACAGCCAGAAAATAAGCCTACTACTTTAATTTTATTTTTTCTCATAATCTTCTGTCTTCTACTAAATCTGCTAAAAAGAGCTCATAGTAATTAGTTAAATCAGTATTTGAACTAAATCCTAAATTATCTCTATTAAAAAATATTTTTGCTACTTCTTCATCAAGTTGCCTTCTTGGAGTTGACAATCCTTCGCTGCCGCTTACAGAAATATTTAGTCCATTGAAAATATCAAATGCAGCTATTATTGAATTAATTGTTAAAGAATCTAATAACCGTAAATCCGGAACCTTAAGTTGTTCTATGTTGAATTTTTCTGTTTTTCTCAAACCTTCTTGGAAATTTGAATTTATTTCAAATTGGATTTGACCAAAACAGGAGTTCAAATATGCAGCTATAAATTTAATTTGATTATCATTCGAAATTGATGGATTAACGGTTCCATTATAGAAGTCATCCACATAGAAAAAATTAGTAGTTAGAACCACTTTAGATTGTGATGGATGATAATGAACAATATGTTTTGTTCTTTCAGCTCTTGGAATTAAAATATCAAAGGAAACCTTACTGTTGTATGCCGAATTAATTATTTTCTTCCATTTTGAGGCATTAGAATTATTTATATCATAAATATTATTTAATGAATTATCATTTTTATAAGCTTGTGATAAACCGTTATTTGAAGTCTCATCATAACTACTTGGAAAATGTATAGCTTGTTCAAGTTCTAAATCGTTTTGAGATAAAATAAGTTTTCTTCTCTTTCTTCCGTTTTTTATACCATAGCCTTTATTAGAGTCTAAAACTCCAGAATATGGAGTCTGATTAAAGTTAGGATAGATTATTGTTGAACCACCAGCGTTTTCAGCACCACCTCTTTTAAATATTCTAAAAAATGTTGTTAATGGCTCTAGAAATGATAAGCTTTCAATTTTTTTGAATTTATCTTCTGGGTCACATAGATGTGTTCTCCATAAACTAGAGGGGAGAATATTTCTATCAGTAAATTTTATTGAATAATCTGATGTGACAGTAGTTGTTGAAGTTGAAGCTAAGATTGATTTTACATCTTCTGGTCTAGACAACAAACTGGAGTCTTTAATTCTCAAAAATTTTATTTCGGTACTAGGCTGTTTATTTAATACCGTTATTACAGTTGTGACTTTAAAATCTTCAAAATAATTTCTTGGATATAAGATAATAGAATCTACTTTGTCTAAAAGAAATTGTTTTAAATGCTCCCCTTGTTTGTTGTTTAAAAATTTAGCCATCAAAATTAAACCAGCTCTTCCTTGAGTGTTCAAATAATGCCAAGCATAATTTACAAAATAGAAATATAAATTTGGCTGAGAAGCCTGAGTAACAAAATTTGGTTGCCCATTATTTGTTATTGCACTGTTCATTAAAGTTTTATCAGCAATCGTAATAGGTGCATCTGGATTATCATTTCTTAAAAATGGAGGATTCATGAGTAGAACATCAAAACCAGAACTATTTGAATTTGTAAATGCGTTACCTGTTTTAATATTTGCATTAGTGCTATTATCAACTCTTGAAAGGTTTTTAGATACTAATCTAAAAGTTGCTAATTGAGCTAAAAAAGGGTCGTATTCTATACCTGAAACTTGATTTAATAGTTGATTATGGCTTTTTACAGTTCTGTTGGAAAGGTTAAGTATGTTTAAATAATCATAAGCAGCGTCTAATAAAGCACCATCTCCAGAACAAGGGTCAATAACTGTTGAATCTGCGTTTTCAATTGTTATAGTTGAGAGTAAAATTGATAATTCAGTATCTGACATTACTTTACCTTTCTTGTGAAGTGTAGTTTTATCGTAAACTTTAGAAGTCAAAAGATTGAAAATATATTCTGGTAAAGGATTATCAGAAACCGCTTGGGAACCAAAGCTATTTAAGGCTTGAATTGTATTCTTAAAGTACTGTAAAATAGAGGAACTGAAATTTTCAGGGAAAATTCTGTCTACTGAATTTGGATGATTTGAAAAGACTTGATTAAAATCAAGTTGTAAAACATTATCATAATTATTTGATAGTTTTCTTGTGAATTTTTGTAGGTTATCACTATTCAGAGGAAAAGTTCTAAAATAGCTTTTATTAGGGTTGTTTGTCTGATTATAATACTTTTTCAAGTAAGTAAATGCTAAGAGTCTAAAAAGCTCATATAATGAAAGTTCATCAGATAAATCTTTATTATGGGATAACCCGCTACTAACACTTTGAAAATTTTGATAAAAAGAATCAATAATAGGTTCCCAATTATTATCCCATTCGGGTTGTGTTCTATTATAAATGATTGGTAATATCTCTTCAAAAGTTGCTTGGAACTCTATACTGGTTTGTGTAGCATCACGATTTTGAGGATTGAATCTTGCATGTGATTTAGGATTTCCCTTTAAAATACAAGTAGAGATTGGACCTTGTCTATCGGCAAATAGGATTAACTCTTCAATGTTTGTTAAACAAAAATACAAAGGATAACCAGGCTCCCAATAAGGTGAAAAATTTGAAACGTAGGATCTGGATTGTTCTTGGTAACGTTGTGAACTAACATCTCTCGCAGTTTTCTTTACCTCAATAACAAAAATGTACCTGTTGGAAGATTTTAACTTAATCGCAAAATCTGGAATTATGGTACTATTTGGGATTGAAGGGTGATGTTCTAACTGTAATAAAGCATCATAACCGCAATTTGTAATAGCATTATTTATTGCAGTTTTAACAACTGGATGAAAGCCTGTAACTTCATCAGAATTATACCATAAATTTATCATATTATTTGATATATTCTTTTAATTCGTTTTTTAATTCCTCTATTTGAATAGAAGAATTATTGTATTCGTTATATTCATTTAATAAAATAATATCTATTTGGTCAATTATTTCATTCTGTTGATTATCATATCTATTTACATTCATTAAAGATTTACCTAATTTTTCTAGTTTATTAACTGATTTGCTTGATATGTTTTTTATATGAACGGTTTTGACTTCTTTAAATTCATAAAGTTGTATTTTTCTCAACCCATTACCTTGGCTTCTAGAGTTATTTAAAATATTCAACCTAGTAAATGAAGAATTTAATATTGCAAGATAGGCTAATTCTGAATGTTCAATATTTACAGAATAAAAATTGTCAGAGGATAATTCTTTATTCGGATTATAAATAAAGTCAATGTTGTTTCTTAGGTAATAATTAAAAATAAAATTACTTGAAGATTTTATTTTTACGATATACCAATCTTTGTTGGATTTTATATCTCGTTTAACAGCCTTGTATTTTTCTGATGGAGTATTGAGAATCTTATCCTTTACGGAATCTATATATTTCTTTGTGGTATCAGAAATAGAGTCGTTTAAATCTAGAATAAATGCGTTTCCTTTAGGTACTTTATATGTTTTTATTCGAGACACATTTTTAATAATAATTTTTAGCTCCGGCTAAATATTTTCAGAGAATATAAAGTGATTATTTACAATTGCAGATGTTCCTCGCTGAATAGGTTGAGAAACAATAGACTTTAGAGTTTTAAAGAGTTTTGATTTAAAGTTAATTATACTTGTATTGTTAAATGAATGTGTTAATAATTCTTTAGGTTTGAGATTATGTGGTTTATCTTTTAGTCCATTATATGTTTTTAAATCATTCAGGTCATTTAAGGCGTAATATGAAGTTGACTTTCGGTTATTTTTAGATTTTACGAACTTGATTACGGTTGCACCAACTTCAATATTATCAAAAGCACTTTTCTTAAAATGATATATGCTAGTTAGATGTCCTAATTTTAAAATTGATTCTTTTAAAAATGTTCCGAAACTACTGTATAGCCAACTATCGTAAATCACAGCTACCATTATTCCATTTTCATTTAGATGTAAGATAGCTTTTAGCAAAAAGTAGATATACAAGTTTGATTGAGATGGTATTGTTGATAAACTTGATGAAAGGTCATTTTTGATGTTTTTCTTTGAATTTACACCATTAGCTAACAACTCTTGTCTAACATATGGAGGATTTTGAATTATCAAGTCAAATTTTTCTGTAATTGCTAAATCGAAAAAACTACCTTGAATTAAAGTTCTTCTGAAATCAGTATAAAAATTTTTAGTTTTTTCATGAATTAGATTCTCATCAATTTCAATACCTGTTAAATGGCAATTTTCAAATTCTTCTGGTAATAATTTGAAAAATGTATTTGGGCCTATGCAAGGGTCAAGAATTGAATATTCCTGATTAGTAGCTACTTTTAACAAGCTTATCATAAATTTAGCAAGAATTCGAGAGGTAAAAACCTGTCCTAGATTTTCATCTTTATTTGGACTTTTAGCTGGGGATTTAAAATCTTTACCAAAATATAATTTCAGTTGTTCTTCGAAAAAAAAATCAATGTCATTTTCTATTTTATAAGGCTTTAGAATCGAATTAATCATTTGTGATTTTTTTATAATTTATGTGTTCTACAACTACTTTAAGAGCATTTAAGCTCTGCCTGTCACTTTAAACAATATCATTTGTAGCTATCCCTAGTGGTTCAAGTCATAAATCCTCCGAAAGAATCGGAGCAGGCTTTGACAGGTTAAATCGGCGTCTTTTTCCGTTAGCAAAGCTACCCACCCGTTTCATGGTTCAGGAGTTTACACTCCTTCATGCAAGCGGTTCACAAACGGTGTTTGCTCATGTTATTTTTTTCTCAAAGAGCTACGGCTATTCTCAAAAGCTACCCCACCCGTGAACGGTTCACAAACAGTGTTTGCTCATCTTGTCTAACGAAAAAATACACTCGATTAAACTATCTATTACTTATGATTAGAACCACTAGTGGTTCTAATTCTTTAATAGAATAATCGAATGTTTTACCAATTGTCTTTAAAGTGTTCTCTTTTTATCAATTTTTGGTAATTTTCAATCTTATTTAAATAACTATAACCAACTTCAAGGATAGCTGTTAGTTGCCTTTAGAGGATCATTTGAGATACTCTTAATTCTTTTATCTTTTGACCAAATGTCATTTTACTAAATTAGGTCAAATTTAATATCAATTATTGAAATTCAATCTTAATCATCAATTTAATTTTGTACAATGAGTATCTTTCTTTAATAGGTAAAGAAAACGATATATAATTTAGTGAGAATTTCTATATAGCCTTAGATACTCAAATAATCAATAATCTTTCATTCAATTAATTTTTGATGATTATCAAAAGGATGAAATACATATTGACTTATAAAAAGTACCTTTATATGGCTCGCCTCTGGCGAGTGTAAAGCAACTGATTTTATAGATAATCAGAAAGAAAATAGATATCTAGAAAGAAGTGAGCAGTCAGACCGTTTATTACATAAACTGTCAGCAGTCAGATTGAATAAATGTAAATTTCTCACATTCAGTTGGTTGCCTATATTTAATCTGATTTCTGACAGAAAATTTCAATTTTCGGTCTGACTTCTGACCGCTAAAAAATATCGGCTACCCGCCTAACGTTGTAAATTACTTTTTATAAAAAGAAGAATATTCTTAAATTTGTAGTAGCCATAAAAAATTTAATCAATTGATTATCAGTCATTAAATATCAAATTGACGTAATTTTAAACTCCTGTAATTATGTCAGTTTTTTACTAATTTTACAACTTCTGGCGGGTAGCCAAAATATCAGTTTATTAGCTGACGCTCTATATACTTACATCTTATTGGTACATAGTCCTAATTGCTATATAAGAAAATAGGAACACTTGTGAGGCCAACAGTGAGAAAATTTACTATTTAAATTTATTTTTCTTTTTGATTATCAATTAAAAATTTAGCAAAATTGCCTAAGTTTGAATAAGATTGTGAGCTTAGCCTAAGACTTAAATCACGAACAAGTAAAACGTGCTTGACAAAAAGATGGATGGGAAATAACAGATGGCCCTATATCTTAGAAATCGGAAATATCACCTATGGAAGAAGCATACATAGAAATTGACCTAAACAACGAACAAAAAGCAGCGATTGTAAAATATGCAAGCTTTTTTATTCAAGATGCGGCAACCCAAGCAGATTTAGCCAACAAACGAAAGAAATGGATTCGATTTCGTTCAGGGGTAGCAAGAGAGGTTGCAGGAGAATTAGCGTATCATTTTAACCGCACCAAAAGCAATCATTTATTTCATTTATTAGATGAATTAATAGACCATTTGGAATATTATGAGTAAATAAAACGCCTACAATCGCATATATTTGACTACACAAACAAAAGTAAATGCAAGACCAACAAAACATCATCATTTACAGGTGCAAGATGCGCAATTAGCTGATGAAGCCGACTTAAAAGCATTAGAAGATTTGGGTAAAGAATTGAAAAATAGACCATAAAAAAAGCCCGCTCAAAACTTAATTTGAAAGGGCTTTAGTGATCCCATCAGGATTCGAACCTGAGGCCTGCTCATTAGAAGTGAGCTGCTCTATCCAGCTGAGCTATGGGACCGAATATTTAGCGTAACTTGCTAAGCGGGTGCAAATTTAAAACTTTATTAGGTAATAAGCCAGTATTTTTTTTAGAAAATTTAATTTTTTTTTCATATTTATAATTTTCTTGAAAATTGCCGTTAGAATTGTCTTAAAATTTCTGAAAACCATAGAATTGGAATGATTTATGAAATATTGAAAGTAACCCTCCTTATTCTCAACCCTTGAATAGTAAGTTTATGGAAAAAATAAAACTATTAATCTTTGTCGATGATGATTATGCAACCAATTTTTATCATAAAGTAATTGTACGGGACTCTGGATTGGTCGAAGAATATATGTTCTTCTCTGAGCCAGAAAAAGCATTAATATACTTTGAAGAATTAAATAATCAAGAAAATCCTACGATTCCTGATGCGATATTTTTGGATATTAATATGCCAAAAATTGATGGTTGGGAGTTTTTGGAACGGTATGCAAAAATTGAAGTTGTAAAATCGCCAATCATTATTATGCTTTCTACTTCCATCAATCCTGCAGATGAACATAAGGCAATTAGTAACCCATTAGTAAAGGGGTTTAAGAATAAACCGCTTTCTGAAGTGCATTTATTAGAGTTGCAAGAAGAACTGCAAGCGACCGTATAGATAATGACTAACTTGTTATTTTTCAAGTTAGTTTGATAAGATTGAATCAATACCTATTTTTGAGATAGCGTTGTATAACTATGGGCAGGACGACATTAGAACGTTCCTTATCATTATTCCTATGCCCAAATAGATTTTATTAAAATTACCTTTCCTTTTTTCTATCCCTTAATAACTTCCCAATTTAATTGCTCTTCTGTATCCTACTTTTTGTCATGTTTAAAAATGAATAAACGACTAGTGGTCCAGGCTAAAAACTATGGGTTATTCCCTTTTGAAAATTGAAAATTATAAATTGAAAATTGAAAATTATCAAAAAGGGCGTTTTTCCATTTTTATAAGAAAACCCTTCTTCTCTAGATGAAATAAGCCTATTCATCGAAATAAATTTCAACCCTTTTTAATTTTTTTTTACTTGCCTGTAACATTTTAAAAATTCAATACGTCTTCGGGGTGAAATGACAATAAAAAACTTTACACAACATATAATACCTATTAAAGACCGACTGTATCGCTTTGCTTTACGAATGGTAGACAATGCTGCGGAAGCAGAGGATGTCGTGCAAGAAGTATTAATTAAATTGTGGCATAAAAGGGAGGAGTTACCGAGTATTAATAATCTGGAAGCCTGGAGTATTCGAATGACTCGTAATTTATCCATAGATAAATTGCGGACGAAGCGGCATCAAACAGAAAATATTGATACTCAATTGAATGTGGTAAGTACGCAGCAAAATCCAGCACAACTTATAGAGCGTAAAGATACCCTAAAAAGCATACATCAACTGATTCAGACCTTACCAGAAAAACAAAAATTGGTCTTGCAATTACGAGATATAGAGGAGCTGTCCTACAAAGAAATAGCGGAATTATTAGGCATGCCGATGAATCAGGTAAAAGTTAATTTGTTTCGGGGGCGGCAAAATTTAAAGTCCGCTTTAGTAAAAAAAGAAATCTATGAATTATAAAGCATTATTAGAAAAATATTGGGCTGGAGAGACAAGTATTGCAGAAGAAAAAGCATTAAAAGCTTATTTTAATAGCAGCGAAGTAACTACGGAATTACTGCGGTATGTGCCCCTGTTTACCTATTATGAAAGTAGTCAAAAAAAGACCTTAAATCCATCAGTTAAGAATTTACTATTAGCAAAAAATAAACGAGTAGGAAAACCTATTATTCGCACTAAAAAATATCTCATTAGAAGTATAGCAGCGGCTATTTTAGTAGCGATAATGGCAACTATAGGTTTTCAAAAAACACAAGTGCCGAGCAAGGCAGAAAGAGTGGCAGCCTATTGGGTCAATAAGGAAATTAAAGACCCCAAAGAAGCTTTTTTGAAGACAAAAGCTGCCTTATTATTAGTCTCCAAAAAATTGAATAATGGAAGGAATGCCGCACTAAAACAAGTGACAAAAGTGCAGCAAGTTGGTCAATTTATTAAATCACCCGAGTGATAGTTGGCAGTAGGCAAGATTCAGTAAGTAGTAGGTTTGTTGATTCTTTGACAAATCCCTCCGATGAATCGGAGTAAACTGTGAAATGAGATTTTAATCGTCCGATGACTGCGTCGTTGGATGATTAAAATCAGCTCATCCGACGACGCTAGTCATCGGACGAGCTGATTTTCCACAGGATTTGTCAGAGAACCAGTTTGTTTTATGCTGCATACTTTGTTTAACGCTAACTATTCATTTTTTATTAAAAACGGTTCTTTGAGAAATCCCTTCGACAGGTCGAAGGAATTTGTCAGAAAACCTTAAAATTAAGAAATAATGAAAAAAATTATTTTTAGCTGTTGTTTATTTTTTATGGCATTAAATGTCTCCTTCGGACAAGCAGACGCCATTTCCGAATATTTTGATAAATACCTTGAAGATGAACGATTTACGGTCGTGTATGTCAGTGGAAAAATGTTCTCCATGTTGTCTAATTTAGATTCAACGGACGATGATTATAATGATTTTAAGGAAGTGACCGAAAAATTAAAAGGTTTGCGAGTACTCATTTCCGATGAAGATGCTTATGAGTTGTACCGAGAAGCAAAAAGTAAAATTAATACCAAAGACGAGTATGAATTATTGATGACTGTGCGGACAAAAAAAGGAAATAGGGTAGAGTTCGTCGTCAAAGAAACGGGCAATAAGATTGATGAATTATTACTTATTTCTGGTGGAAAAGCCCATGATTTTGTTTTAATGAGTTTTGTTGGAGATATTGATTTAGATAAAATTTCTAAATTATCTGATGCTATTGAAATGGACGGCATGGAAGACTTAAAAGAATTGAAAAAACGGAACGAATAAGGACGGTATACGGTGCACGGTTGACGGTATAAAATAACCTTTAATAACTTCAAATAACCTTTAATATATTCGTAATGAGAAATTGGATTTTTGTATTTGTTGCATGTTTTGCAACTAGTAATGCTATTGCCCAAAATGGCTTAAATAGATTTGTTGAACAATATGCTGGGCTGGAATATGCCAATAAATTGACCTTACAAGGTGGATTGTTACAATTGATTGGAAATGATTCAGAGCAGGAAGAAGCTCAGAAAACGTTAACCAAATTAAATAAATTGACTGCCTTATGGATAGAAGATTTTAATCCAGTGTCTAAGAAAGAAATCAATTATTTATTGAAAAACTTGCGAAAAGACCGCTTTGAATCCCTAATTATGGTCAAAGAAGGTGGCGCAAATGTTAATTTTATGGTTCAAGAGAATGGACAAAACATAACTGGCGTTATCTTATTAGTTGATGGTGTCGATAGTTTTTTACTGATTAACTTGATGGGAAATCTACAATTTGAAGATTTAGGGAACATAGATTTAGATATTGAGGGGATGGACTATTTTAAAAAATTACCGAAAAATCGGGCCGAATTAAAAAGGGCCTAACAATATATTTTTTTGATTACTTTTGATTGAATACAACTCGGGTGACTAATTTGCCCGAGTTTTTTTATGCCCGTATAGGTGAACTTCAGTTCACCGTAAAAGATACTCAGAGAACTGATTTTTTCGAAATTGACTAAGAATGATTTCCGTCAATCTGAATTTTGTTTCCTAAGCAAAGGAATCAAAAAAGCCAAACTAATCAACAACGTAATAACCGCCAACCAAACTACATTAATGAAGGCGGCAGTACCTAGCAAAAGTGCGGACAAGGCAGGACCAAAAGAACGTCCAGCCATATTGACAATTGTACCAAGCGAGACGACTTTTCCCTGCACATCTAAACCCGCTTGAATTTGCTGATAAAATGGAATTAAAAAAGCCCAAGCACCACCTAATAAGCCATTGGCAAAAAAGAAAAGGAAAGGATATTCTGACCAATATAATAATAATCCACTTGCTGCCATAGCGAATAAACCCAGTATAACGGGCCATTTGATGCCTTTACTATTGCCTAAATAAAAGACCAATAATCCACCTAACATAGAAACTAAAGTGCCTGTTCCTAAGGTGAAACCAATCATTTCTTGATTAAGCCCCGCTTCTTTTCCTATCCGTTCTGTATATGCCCATATTGTGCCACCTGCCATTTGCATGGAAAAATAGGCCAACAAAGCTAAAACGACGGTTCGTTTAGATAATAAAACAGGAAGCGAATCAAAACTCTTTTCTTTGATATTTTTGGCTAATTGATTGATGATTGGGCTTAATAATAGACTAACGATACCCATCAATGCTAATAATAAATAGCCGCCTTTAATGCCAAAATGTTGCAGGATAGTAGGTAGACTGATTAAACCGATGCCACTCCACAAACAATAGATGACGACATAAATACCAAAAGCTTTAATGGGGTTTTTTAAACCAGAAAAAGCACCTAATGCTCCTGCATAGACCAAGCCGCCAAAGATACCAGTTAGGAGTCTCACCAATAGCAGGGAATTGGGGGTAATGGCAAAAATGGAAACGATTTCGAAAATAATTAAACCTATCAAACCAATTCTAACGATTTGAACCAGTGGCTTTCTACCGATATAAATGG
>JBGCFJ010000776.1:0-6423 GCA_045106885.1 Saprospiraceae bacterium | reverse complement strand
ATTCGTAACAATGCCTGGCAAAACCATCCCAATATTTAAATCTTCGACTGATTTAACCGATTTAGAAAACTCAAAAGATTTCGCTTTTCCTCTAGGGTCTAACCCTGGTTTGTCTAATTCTTTAATAATATCTTTTAAGGTAGGTAGACCTATAGTAGCTGTCACGTATTTATCTAAAGCTAATTTTTTTTGTAAAGATTTATTATCAATTAATTCTTGTACCGAACAATTTAAATCACTAGCCATCTGCTTGACAATTGAATAACTCTCAGGGTGAACAGCGGTATTGTCCAATGGATTTTTTCCTGCATGAATTCTTAAGAATCCTGCACATTGTTCAAAAGATTTTTCCCCCATTCTAGGCACTTTTTTAAGCTGCTTTCTATTGCCAAATGCACCGTTTTCTTTTCTGAAATCCACAATATTTCCAGCTAAAGTTGGCCCTAAACCAGAGACATAAGTTAATAAATGCTTACTAGCTGTATTTAAATTAATCCCAACTGCATTTACACAACTTTCCACAACTCTATCTAAACTTTCTTTTAACATTCCTTGATGTACATCGTGCTGATATTGCCCAACCCCAATGGATTTGGCATCAATTTTCACCAACTCCGCTAAAGGGTCCATCAGTCTTCTACCGATAGAGACAGCCCCTCGAACTGTTACATCTTTATCAGGAAATTCTTCCCTAGCAATAGCCGAGGCAGAATAAATGGAAGCCCCACTTTCATTCACCATAAAAACCTCTACTGGATGGTCAAAATCTACACTTCTGAACAAAGAAAGCGTCTCTCGTCCAGCAGTACCATTGCCAACTGCAATTGCTTGAATACCAAATTGATAGACTAGGTTTTTGATATGGCTAACTGCCGTGATTTTATCAGATTGCGGAGGATGCGGATAAATAGTAGAATTATCTAAAAGATTACCACTTTCATCTAAACAAACCACTTTACAACCAGTTCTAAAGCCAGGGTCGATTGCTAAAATCCGTTGTTGACCGAGCGGCGCAGCTAATAGTAATTGCTTTAGATTTTCAGTAAAAACTTTAATTGCTTCTGCGTCTGCAATTTCTTTATATTTATTCCGAAATTCTGTCTCAATAGAAGGAGACAATAGACGTTTATAACTATCTTCTAAGGCTAATTTAACTTGCGACGTAGCAGCCCCATAACCTTCTAAAAACAATTTTTCTAGTCGGTACATTGTCTCTTCTTCATCTGGTGCAATAGACACTCGTAAAAAACCCTCTTCTTCCCCTCTACGCATAGCTAAAATTCTATGCGAAGGACATCGTTTTAAAGGTTCTTCAAATTTAAAATAATCCTTATATTTAATGCCTTCTTCCTTTCGTCCACGAGCTACTTTTGCTTTGATAACGGCTGTTTTATCGAAAGCAAACCGAACCCTATTTCTAGCATCTTCATCTTCATTCATCCACTCTGCGATAATATCTCGACTACCTGCTAAAGCAGCTTCGATATCAGGCACTTCGGCATTTAAATACTGCCCTGCTAAACCTTCGACTTGATGATTGTTTTGCTGGAAAATAGCGGTAGCTAAAGGCGCTAATCCTTTTTCCTTAGCTGCGGTAGCCCTTGTTTTTCGTTTCTTCTTATAAGGTAAGTAAATATCTTCTAATGCGGTTAGATCAAAAGTGTTCACAATTCTGTCTTTGAGCGCATCTGTCAATTTACCTTGCTCCCCAATGGCTTTTAGAATGGTCTCTTTTCTTTTTTCAATTTCTCTAAATTTATCTAACGCTGTTTTAATGTCAGCAATAGCGACCTCATCTAAGGAACCCGTCATTTCTTTTCGATAACGAGAAATAAAAGGACTGGTCGCTCCTTCATCTAATAATTTAATCGTATTTTCAACACTGCGTTTCGGTAAGTGTAATGATTTGGTAATCAAGTGAATAGGTGTAGTATCCATATTTGTTTATGCCTTGCTGTTTAATGAGTAACAAAAATACAAAACTATGATATTGATACTAAAAATCAAGGGGTAGAAATAATTTGTTTAGGAAGCAATGAACTTACAGGAAAGATAAGGAGATTAAAATATAACTTGAGTACTTAAAATTTAGCCTATACCCAGATAATAGCTTTTAGAGTATGGTAACTACGTTCCTTTGGAAAAAGGCCTAAAAATGACATTCTTATAGGTAGTTTCGACAGTAGACAGTCAGCAGTAAAGCCTTGATTTTCAATGCTAAAATTTTGCCTAAATATTGACCGAAAAAAGATTGCTATATCGTGCCGAAGCTACGCTCCTTAAAGGAAAAATGGACATTCAGTAATGCCTACAGACCGTTTCGAAGCTACGCTCCTTAATTTTTTACTAAAAGAGCAGCGCTCTGACCCCGTCTGTAGGATTAATTAACCCAAAATTCCTTTAAGGAGCGTAGCTTCGTTACCACAAAAAATAAATTGAAATCTTTTTGCGGTCAATATGCCTAAACACAGTTATTTGAACTGTCTCGTAGCGATGCTCCTCTGAAGAAGCCCCTATTTTCTCATCTACTCATCTTCTCATTTTCTCATCTTCTCATCTTCTCATTTTCTCATTTTCTCATCTACTCATCTTCTCATTTTCTCATTTTCTCATCTACTCATCTACTCATTTTCTCATTTTCTCATCTACTCATCTACTCATTTTCTCATCTACTCATCAAGTATTTTATTTACTGATACCTTTCTACTAAATTTCACAAAACCCTTCCAGCACTTTCCCATCAACAGCAATGAGTCTATCTAGTCGAATTTTATCTCCATCCTTCAGCAGCATAAATTCTGCGGCAGCTATAATTTTAAAATCTATAATGACGGCAGATTTTTCTAATTGATTCTTTGCTTCGTCGAAATAGACAATAAGGCAACGCTTTTGACGAATCGCCAGTAATTCTAACTCATCATAAAAATGACAATTGATTGGTTGATATTTTTGAGACATAATAATAAATTAGGTGCTAAAATTTTTAGAGATAAAACTCGTTTTTAATTAGTGTCTGTCCGTAAAGTCGATTTTGTTCCGCTCGTAACCACCAAATTTATTTGGTAGGTTCATAAATTACGGACAGTCAATATTTTGAATCAGCCAAATAAATTTGGCGATTACGTTAGACACGCAAAGCACAAGTTTATGGACAGACTCTAAATAGCGGATAGTTTTGTATTATTTAATGATTAGTGAAGAGAATTAAATAAATTGCTTCAGAAAGCGCAGTTATTTTTTCGGCTAAGAAATTAAAAAAATTAGTGCATACCCTTTGGTACGGACTCTTTTTTTTAGTTTTTTAGACGGACAAAGAACAAGCTTAATGGGGTAAGTTATTTTGTTCTTTTCACTTAATGAAAACCAAACCAGCAACCAGTAACTTATTCCCTAATAGAAACAACAAGAACTATTGGAAAGTTGAATAATTCAATTTATTTTGAGCCAGAAATCCTTTAAGTTGAAAAGAATCAATTCATATCATTATTTTTTACTAAGTATAATAACCATTATTATGCTGACTTTTGCTTGCGCTAATGGGCGATTAGGAGGAAATTGGTCGGTGCCACGCACACAAATCGCTGAAGGTGAAGGCAGTGGAGATATTCCTGTAATTAATAATCCAAAATTTACCAAAGCTAGTGAGGTTACTTTTTTAGCAGATACCAGTCTAATCATAGGAATGAAAATAGGAACGACAATTCGTGCTTATCCGCTAATGATTATGGACTGGCATGAAGTGGTCAATGACTTAATTGATACCTTACCTATTGCTTTGACGTATTCGACTTTGTCTGGGAGTAGCATTGGGTTGCATAGAAAAATAGAGGAACGAGTCTTGGAATTTAGAATCTCAGGCTTATTATATAACTCAAATACTATTTTTAGTGAATTTGAAACTTTTTCCGATTGGTCTCAAATGTTGAGAAAAGGAATTAGAGGAGATTTTTCGGAGATAGCTTTAACCGATTTTCCTGTTTTTGAAATGAGCTGGTTAAAGTGGAAAGAATTATTCCCCGAATCAGAAGTCTTAAATTTAAACACTAGTTATAATCGACCCTATGGTACTTATCCTTATGGTGATTACCAAACGGATGCAACAAAAATTCTATTTAATCTACCTTTAGATATTGATTCTCTGGACATTATTTTGCCTGTGAAAGAAAAAATACTAGGGGTAATTGTTGGGGAAAGTGTCAAGGGATATAGACCCGAACATTTTGCACCTCAAGGATTTTCCTTAATTCAAGATAAAGTCAATGGAGAACCAGTTATTATTATTGGTAGTGCGGAATTTAATACAATGGTAGCTTATAGTGCTAAAGCAAATGATGGACAAATTCATCAGTTTACTTTATTGGAGACGGAGAACGAAATCTTATTAATAGACGAAACAGGTAAACAATGGACTATTTTTGGAGAAGCTGTTGAAAATAATGACCTTCGACTCCAAAAATTAGGCTCAAATATAGCTTATTGGTTTACTTGGGCAACATTTTATCCCCAAATAGAAATCTTTAACTAGAGATAAATTGTTAAGAAGATACTTATTTAAATACTAATTAAAGTACCAACTCATAATTAGTTTAGAATTGAATTTTTCTGATTGTAACGTTTTGCGGTGAACCTGTCCCAGTGGGACAAAATGTTGGTAGAAAGTGATGTTTCAAACATTCCAAATGTGCCTTTAGGTACATTATGTCTAACATTCCGTACCTAAAGGCACGGTAAAATCAGAATAGCCCCAAATATGCTACCGACATAAAACCCCTAAAGGGGTTAATTGGAGGAATCACCGCAATCTGTTACAATCAGTAATTTTTAAATTAATAATTGTTATATGGTTATATTGTTGAAAATTAGGGGGTTGATTTAAAGTTGTAATTATTTGATTACGAGTTAGTTATAATTGGTTGTCTAGTATTTGCTTACTACTGGACATTTTGATTTTTTGATGTACAGACTTGCGAAGTTTTCAAAACTTAGTAAGTCTATTTCACTAGAAATCAACCAATTAGACTTCCCAAGTCTTGAAGACTTTTTAAGTCATTTCAAAAATGTCCAGTAGTAAGAGTATTTGTAACTAATATGGAATCCGAAATCTCTACTCAGAGGAATGATTTTTAACAATAAAACAATACAGCAATTTAACCATTAAACAGTACAATCAACTACTAGAGACACACTTATTCAGTTGTGAATTACATAAACTTATTTAACATGAAATTACCATTAATTCAAGGAGTAACAGTAACTAAATTTTTAAAGCTTTTTACTTTAATAGCTATCTTTTTAGTCAGCTTTAATATGGAAGCAGATGCTCAAAGAGATAGAAATAGAGATAAGAATAATAGAAATGATACCGAAGATTATTTTGATGAAAGTGGCGTAGGTAGCTTTCGTTTTTGGTATGGTGGTGGCGTAGGATTAAATTTTGGTTCAGGATTTAATAGTAGCCAATTTAATTTTTCTTTATCGCCAATGATGGGCTATAAAGTAACACCAGAATTTTCGATTGGCCCTAGAGCAGAATTATCTTATTTACATATTCGGCAAGGAGCGGGAAATAATGTTCAGAAGGCAAATTTTTTCGATTATGGAATTGGGGTCTTTTCTAGATACAAATTATTTACCCAATTTTTTGCACATGCAGAGTATCAAGTAGAAAGTCAATCAACCTTTGAAGGAGATAGAGTATCTTCTAATAATTTTTTCTTAGGTGGAGGATATACAAGTGGTGGACAGATTGGTTATGAAGTTTCTATCCTATGGAATTTCCTAGAAGATACCGCTAATCTTCCATTAGATTATAGAATTGCTTTTACCTATAATTTTTAGAGAATACCTAAACGTTTCTCTGCCCTACTAAAACCCCATTTTACCTTCAAAACTCCCCCCGTTTTCGTTGCGAAGCTGCGAAAACTGTAAATTATTTTAGTAGGATAGTGTACCTAATCTGGCAAGGTTAATTGTATAAAAGCCAGAAATCCTGCCGATATTTTCAATATCGGTCAGAGGTTAGATTGGGACTTGCTCCTAGTATGACCTTTTCTACATTGTCGTAAAATAATCTAAAATCAAAAGCGCAATTGGTCAGTCGATTGCGCTTTTGATTTTTAGGCGCTTAAGTAATCGGACAAATTTAAGTTAAGGGGTTTTGCAAAAAATAACCTACGCAACAAATACTATATTAAAAAATAATTCGTGGGGCAGGATAATTCGTGGGGAATTTCGCTACTAATTTTCCCCACGAATTTACGTAGGTTATTTCTTTCGTTTTCTCTAACAACTTTATTTTGTGCTATTTGTGTCAAAAAGTACATGTATTTGAGTGTAAATGTAAGCTACACTCGTCAAAAAAAACGCCATGTCCTCTATGAACGCTGTACCTCTGTGGTGAAAAAAATGTTAGTTTATTTTTGT
>JBGCFJ010000775.1:0-4255 GCA_045106885.1 Saprospiraceae bacterium | reverse complement strand
GATTCGGGATGAGCAAACACCGTTTGTGAACCGTTTACGGACAGGAGTGCTTATTTCTTAGTGAACCGCTTGCGGATGGGATGCTTAAAGTGGAAAAAGAGCCCATCATAAAGTGTCGAGTATTTGGTTGTAGGTACTTATTACGCTTTGATAAGTGCTTCTAATTGTAAAAGTTAAATTTTTCGATTAAAATTTTCTATCAAAAACCTATAATTTATATCTTTTAATGTCTAGAACACTTTTTTTTATACTCGTTTTATTACTATTTATTAGTAACCGTCTCCACGCACAAAATACTAGTAGTATTAGTCAAGAGCATGGTTCACAAACACCCTCAGAAGCAGGCAAATCCTTTAAACCATACAAAGAGCCAAAGACTATTAGAGCAAACCATCGAGGCTTGAATTGGAGCATTGGATTTGGTTTGGGTCAATCTTCCCATGCATCGGCTTATACCATCAATAGAGATTTCGACGTCAAAAATTTTAGTGGGTTTAGGGCAATTGTACTGGATACTAAAATAGGATTCGGACTACATGAAAACATAGTCCTTTTTGGAACTTGGAAATATGCTCCTGGAAATGCGATTATCTCTCCTTACCGTTCCAATTATTTTGGAGGCGCACTCGCCTATCATTTTTACCGCTTTTCTATACACGGAGGACTGGGAACCTATAACGCCAAACTAGATAAAAATGAAATTGCAGGAAAAGGCCTCTTAATGGACTTGGGGCTACTGATTCAATTGGGTCCTAATTTTGGCTGTGAATTAACGGTACTGAGTGGCAAGATGGAACCAGGTACAGTTGACGCCTATTTATCCGAATCAACTGAGCTTAATTTTAGCCTTGGGTTGGCTTATGTTTTTTAATTGCTAACTTATATCTTTTACTCATAATAGTACTTATCAGATGAGAAATATTAGTCCATTACTATTTGTTTTATTCCTAATTCTTAGTTGCGGTAAAAGACTTAGTAGTTGAACCATCTAAAACTATTATCCTACCTTTATTATCCGCTTCACTTCTTGTCCATAAGCCGTTCGAACATGGCAATAATAACTACCCGTCGGCAAACCCTGTCCTTCTAAAGTCACCGCATGCGTTCCTTCGTTAAAACGTTGATGACTCAATACTTTAATTTCGTGTCCTAAGACATCGAAAAGGCTAATTCTTGCCCAGCCAGCTTTTAGGGTAAATTCAATTTTTGTTTGTTGGGTAAATGGATTTGGGAAAGCGGCTAGACCAATTTGTTGCTTATCTAAAAAGGCTAAAGCAGTTGTATTGGAACAACTATTTAAAATCGGTAGATGTTGGAAATCAGTAAACAGCAAATCTCTAACACTTTGTGCTGCTACTCCAAACCAATCTACTAAAATAGACCCGTAAACAGACCTAAAATCAAATTGCATCGGTACGCCTTCTGACAGAAAATTTCAATTTTCGGTCTGACTTCTGACTTCTGACCTCTTTTTACACCAAATAAAATTCAGGCATTCGTAGCATTGTTTTTATCAATGCTTTTAATTTATCCTCGATTAAATTTCTTAACGATTCATCTCCTCCTATGAAATTACTGTATTCTTCTGTCCAATTATAGTCTTCAAAACCAGCGGGTAGAATGACCCTTTTTAAAGCGATTAATTGTGCCTCCGTAATCGGTTGTGAAAATAAGAAGGTGGCCAATTCGCTAATCATATCGTTTGGGTCTGTAGGATTGTCTAATTGGGCGACAAAGTTGATAACGTCAATTTCTGTTCTAAGCTGTCTAGAATTAAAACCTCGCACAAAACGGTCAGAATAATTTTGTCTAAGGGGCAATGTTACCGAACTAATCCAGATTTTCGAGTATTGGGGGGCTTGATAAAATGCTTTCCATCCAGCTACGGTAGGGGCATAAAACATCGCCATTTCCATATTCTTCATGTTATTATTAAAAATAAGAAATTTATAATATTGCTCTATAGGGTCTGCTGGCATTTCCACCCCAAAAGTATTCACCAATTTGAAATAAAAATCTGCTGGATGATTCACCATACAACCTCTAAAACTTTGGTCGTAAAAATGCTCACTCGTAACAAGTGCTGCTACCGTTGGTTGAATTTCGTAATTATTGGCAATTAGCAGTTGTGCCATTGGTTCGATAATATGGGTTTCTACTTCGGAATCAATTGTTGAATGTAAAAACCAAGCATAAATTTTACGAGAAATAAACCGAGCAACTTCCGCTTTTTGAAAAATAATGTCAATGACGGTTTTATACTCTTCTGCTCCACCATCGGTAATGACGACATTATCAAAACGGTGAGATAATTGTTTCGCTCCCGTATCATGTCGATTTGGTAGAAAAACCGAATCGGAAGGGTCTCTATCATTATTCGTGTAGAATCTCCAACCCGTCAATGCCCTCGCCAATTCCGCCACATCCTGTTCTGTATAATTGGTATAATCACCTGGGCCTGCTAAGGGGCCTTTCCCAATCGTAAATAACTCTAACAATTCTCTAGAATAATTTTCATTAGGCGCATTTTTAGAGTTTTGGTTCCCATTTAAATACACTAACATGGCAGCATTTACGGTAATTTCTGCGGTCATTTTCTTAAAATCACCCAAGGCATGATTCCGCAAAATCATATTATGTTCATAGAACATCCTAGACCGAACTGGATTGGAAACCACAAAATGATTCATCCAAAAAAGGGTCATTTTTTCTCTAATGGTAATCGTTTGTCCAGATTCATAAATATTTTTGGACACCCATGCTAATAAGGATTGTCTGCGCTTAGCCCGCATTCCTGCAATATCATTATCTTCGATATGATTTATCCATGTTTCGCCATTCGGCACATTCGGGTCGTCTTCATAATTGAAATAAATCGGCGGGTCAACGGTAGGTCGCTCCGCAAATAATTTTGCTATCGTGCCTTCTAAACCATCCCTTACTGCTTCTTTTATTTGGGTAGGCGTAGGCCCAAAGGTCGTCCGTCTTAGCAAATGTGCCGCTTGTTCCAATGTCCATGCTCCTTGATAAGGATTGAGAGAAACATTGGTCGTTTGCATCGGTTTGGTAGCTACTTTCTGCTGCTGCTGACCAAACATTCGTGCCAAGGATGTTCTACGATTCATTGAAGGAAATTTATTTGTTGTACACCGAAATGTAATTGATTTTTGATGTATAAAAATAGAGGGGGCTGGTTGTGTTTATTTTAACGACGAAATTGTAGGATGAATTTTAAATGTTGTCTTATTTTTTATGGTAATAAATATACAAATAAAGAGGTTCTCTTACCGCTTAGCGTAAATAAAAATGTTGTGAAATTTACTTTTTGGTTAAAAAATAACTTCTTCTGTTATTTAAGTGCCTAACTATAATTAGGCTCTTACACAAATTTTAAAACCAACGAATTATCGATATTTTAAAATGTCGATAATTGTTAATCTCAAATTCCCGCCGAAGGTGGTTGAAAATTGAAAATTTGAAATTGAAAATTAAATTTTACTTAGAGTCTGTCCGTAAATTAATCACACCTCCCTAAACAAATCTTCCAAAACTAGTGACCTAGAAACAATTCCACTACTATATTGATTCTCCGTCAAACCAAAGGTGGTAATAAAGACCAAAAATATCTGTTTTCTAATTTTAGTAGTCGCTTTAAAAATATTCACCTTATCACTCAAATTCTCAAAATAGGTCTTAGATATACTAAAAAGTTGATTACTGAATTTAAGGTAGGTAATTAGCATTTGAAATGCCTCTTGCCAAGAAGTTGGTGTTTTATAGGCTATTTTGGGATTGGCATATTCGTTTAATAGATAGGCGAAGTTGCCTAATTGTTCTTTTAAAGGCGTGTTTTGTGTTCCTGAGATGGAAAAAACAATATGCTTTTCATAGATTTGATTGATAAGGAAAGTCTTGCCAACTCTACGCCGACCAATCACAGAAACCATTTCTGCATTCGTACTTTTTAAAGCTTTTTTTAGTACGGCTATCTCTTCTTTTCGACCTATTAATTGTTCCATATTATTTTTATATTTGGAGAAATCTATGTAATAATAGGTAGATTTCTCCAAATATAATTATATTTATTACGCACTAGTCCACTCAAACCATTAAAGCCCTTGCGCATATCGGTGGGCGCTGAATAGATATAGTAACTTTGGTGCGCATTGAGACTAAACATTTGTGCCTAATTTTATCAAGGCTCCTACATATTGGCTACTAACTTGACCCCTAATTTGTAGCCGTACTCCATTGG
>JBGCFJ010000774.1:0-15446 GCA_045106885.1 Saprospiraceae bacterium | reverse complement strand
CGCTACTCAAACACGTTAGCCCAATCACTTGGGATAATGTCATTCTTTACGGCGAATACGTAATTGACAAAAAGTGGATTAAACTATGAACTATGAAATTTCCTTAACGCCCATTTTTACACGATTGTTCGTGATACCCTTTATGTGACGTGTACGATTGTCGGTTGGACAGATGTATTTACGCGTCCGCGCTACCGTGATATTCTGATAGATAGTTGGAAATATTGTCAGCAAGCAAAAGGTTTTCACGTGGTGGCTTACGTAATTATGTCCAACCATTTTCACTTAATCGGTTGGGTAGATGCCGACCAAACGCCAAATCAAACGCTGTCCACCGTGCTGCGCGATATGAAACGGCATACTGCGAAGCAAATTATTAAAAGCATACAGACGGAACCCGAATCGAGGCGCGAATGGATGTTACGATTGTTTGCTTGGTACGCAAAAAAGAACCGCAAACAGCAGCAACATCAGGTGTGGGCGGAAGGGAATCATCCGATTGCGTTGTGGTCACCAGAGGTGATTTGGCAGAAGATTCGGTATATTCATAACAATCCGATGCGACAACGATTGGTACATCAGCCCGAAGATTATCTGTATTCTAGTGCGGGCGATTATGTTGGCGTGAAGGGCATGATTGATTTAGATATTCCTGAAGTGATTGAAGGAATTTGACGACACGTCCGAGTTGAAAACATCGAACGAGCAGTTACAAAAAATCATCATTCTAATTTATAATCCATCATGTATCATTCCATTCAAAAACAGCGACCTGATCGTACTCTTTCTAACGCACAACGCCAGTCTGATGCTGCGATACTACAAAACAAAGATCGTAACGCCACTCAGCTACGAGCGACCCAAGCGGTAATTGGCAGCATATTCCTTATTTGGATGCCCAAAAACGAGTAAGTGAAATCGTGATGTGCCTCGCCGAAGCAGAAAATTACGTTTGGGCGGGAACGTACGGTAGCGGCGCGTTTCGTATTGATAAAAATACGTTAGCTAGTAAGTAAGTAGATAGACGTTAGAATTTAGACATTAGACGTTATATAACTCGGTGACTATCAATTTTCTAACGTCTAATACCTAACATCTATCTACTTAGGCTATTTTACTATTATTGTTGTATTTGTTGAACTAAGTTGCTTACTCTTGGCAATAATAGAAACTTCACCTGCGGTTTTATTTGACTTGATGATGACCACCGCCTTGCCATAAAATAATTTCACCTTATTACTTTGAAAAGGAACAAAGGACTGTGGGTTGCCATTTCCAAGACCTATCATACTTCCATTTCCTTTTACGGTGAGACTGATTTCATTCATAGCAAGCGGGTCTACGTTGCCATCTGCGCTTAATCCTTCTATAAGAACATAAGACAAATCTTGCCCATCAGCATGGATAATATTGCGGTCAGGTGTTAACCTGAGTTGCGAGGCTTTTTCGGTAGTTTGGATAGTTTTTTCTCCAATTTTGCGGGCGCCTTTAAAAGCTATAACTTTTAACTCCCCTGGCTCATAAGTTACATCTTTCCACATTAACCTGAACCGTTCGGCTGAATTCTTGGATATAGGATTTTTATATTGCATGCCTTGACTTTTGCCGTTAACAAAAAGCTCTGCTCTATCCCCATTGGTATACACAAATATAGGCACGTTTTTACCAATTCTATTTTTCCAATTCCAATGTGGCAAAATATGGATAAGATCCTCGTCTGGCTTCCAGTAACTTTTATATAGATAATATCTGTCTTTAGGGATACCCACTAAATCCACAATTCCAAAGTAAGAACTTCTAGCAGCAGCTTGGTCTGTAAATCCCATTTCCTTTACCGTTTTGTTGTCATATGGGGTAGGCTCTCCTAAATAATCAAATCCAGTCCAGACAAATTCACCCGCTATGTAAGACTCCTCTTGCTGCCACATAAAATCATCATCTGCAATTTCTGCCCACCAAGGTGCATGAAGGTCGTAAGAACTTACTTGCAATGATTTCGTAAAATCGGTTTTTCCCTTTGGTAAAGGAAATTCGTAAAAGCCTCGGGTACTTAATGTGGAAGCAGATTCACTAATAATAACAGATTTATTCGGTTCCATTTGTCGTGCTAATCGATACCGTCTGGCATAATTCCAACAATGAACATCATAATAATCGAAATGTCGAAGACGAGCATTGTTTAACTGGTCATTAACCAAGGTTACGGGACGAAATGCATCGTATTTCCTGACATAGTTAATCATCGTATGCAAGCGTTGGAAACCATTGTTTTCATTATTTTGAACATCTGCAATTTCATTTCCCACACTCCACAAAAAGAGAGATGGATGATTCCTGTCCCTCACTATAAAATTTCGAATATTACGGTGGGCAAAATCTTCAAAATCAGTATCCTCCGAAATCCCTGCTTTTGCATCATACTTATCAAATACTTCATTGAAAAAAAGTAAGCCCATACTATCACACATTTCCAGTAATTCAGGGGCAGCAGTATTATGGCTATTTCTAATTGCATTCACCCCCATTGACTTCATTATTTCCAGTTGACGTTCCATTGCCCTTGGGTAAAAAGCTGCTCCAAGTGGTCCGTGGTCATGGTGAAGATTTACTCCTTTTAATTGTACTCGTTTTTCATTAAGAAAAAATCCATAATCAGGGTCAAAGCGTATGGTACGTACACCAAACTTAGTCGTTTTGACATCTACTAACTTCCTTCCTTGATAGACTTCTGATTTTAGCGTATATACGTATGGGTTATCTATATCCCATCGAACAGGATTCATCAAAATAAAAGTCGTTTCTACATCTGTTGTTTTACCAGCTTTCACCCATTTTCCTACCTGCCCTTCGGCAATACTATGACCATCTTTATCTACTATAGAATGTACAATGTTGATACTATCTCGCTCTGTTGAATGATTATTGATGGTGGTAATGATTCGAACATCAGTATAATGAGGCTTAATGATTGGCGTAGTGATATAAGTACCCCAAATATCGACATGGACTGGGTTAACAGCTACTAATTGTACTTTTCTGTAAATGCCTGCTCCAGGATACCAACGGCTGTCAAAATTTCTAGTATCAGCATGAACTGCCAAAATATTTTCTTTTCCCACTTTCGTATGGTCAGTAATATCTACATAAAAAGAATTATAGCCATAATCCCATTCGCCAACCAATTCACCATTAAGATAGATTTTGGGAAATGCCATAACGCCATCAAAAATGAGATACAATCTTTTTCCAGCATAAGAAGATGGAATGTCTAACTTTTTACGATACCAGCCCTGTCCTTTCCATGGCAATTTTCCAGTACTACCATTTCCGTCGAGGATAAATGGACCTTTAATAGCCCAATCATGGGGGATAGTTACACTTTCCCAATTTGTATCATCATAGTTGATTTTAGTGGGCTGTTGTATTTCTCCTTTTTTGAATTTCCATCCTTCGCTTAAGATAGTAGTCTCCCGATTTTGCGAAAAACAGAAAGTAGTAATTAGCAAACATGCAAGACAAAAAACGTATTGACTTTTAAAAGAAGATATAGATAAAAATGACATTATATTTTTTCTAATTTTGGATAAAAAAATAGACTATTCTTTCAAATAGCCTATTGATTATTTAATATAGCTGTATGAAACGTCTTCTTTAATTACTTTTGAAATATTGCATGCCTATAATTGCCCGATTGTTTTGGTCAAACAAAGTAGCATTATCCCAATGAGAGCCTTGTCCCCATCGAGTAGAACAGGAGGTTGATACCCAAGCAGGTTCCCAATAGATAAGACCACTTCCACCACCTTCTTTGATTTTTTGCTCTAAGGTTGTTAAATAATCATACTGCCCCTGAGGGCTTATATCAAACCCTGGAATAGCGGCATCTTGCCCTAAAATATTATTTGCTGCATCAATATTTCCCAAGGAATATGGATAAGCTGTTTCAACAACCATTAGTCTTTTACTGTAAGTTTGTGTAAGTGTTTGAATAGCATTTGGTACTTGATTTAATGAGTAATCCGACCATTTTGGATAGTAAGAAATGCCAATCCAGTCATAATCAGTTACTCCATTTTGAGTAGCTTCATCAAACCACCAAAGAGCATTTTCGGGCTGTGCAACGTGAAGAAACGATTCTATTTTTTTATCAAATTGGGTAGAAGCATCTCTTACGGCTTTCAATCCTTTTTTAATCAATGTAGCATTCCGTGTCCAATTTATTTGTTCATAATCCCCGTCAGGGGCTTGCAAAATTTCAATATTAGTCTCGTTACCTACCTGTACAAATTCAGGAAGTAAATTTTCGCTATTCAAATTTTCTAAAACCTTAAATGTATAATTGTAGAGAGAGTCACCAAGTATATTGGTATTATTAACCACCGGCAACCATGCTGAAGGTACTTTTTGTTTATCAGGGTCAGCCCAATCATCAGAATAATGAAAATCAAGTAGCACGGGTATGTCTAAGGCTTGAGCTCGGGCAATTGTTTTTTTGACATCTTGGTAATTTGAATAGTCCGTCCAATCAGGATTATGCCACAATCTTACCCGAACCAAATTGGTCTTTGCTTCTTTAAATATTTGAAATAGGTCTTGCTCTGCACCTTCTTCGTTATAATATTTAGCTCCACAATCTTCCATTTCATTGACATAGGACAAATCAGCTCCCCGATAAAAAGTAGGAGTGGTTTCCACTTCTGTCTCTGGTTCAGGGGTAGAAGGTATATTATCCTTATTCAATTCACAAGAAGCAAAGAAGCAGCTTATTAGAAAAATAGATTTAAAAAGTGATTCCATTTTAATTGTTAATTTAAGACAATTGTTTTATCGATTGTGTTTATAATAATTGTGTAAGTACCTGGTGTTCCGATAAACCTAAAATTATTATCACCATCCTCAGCATCCTCAAAATTTGTATCTATCGTAAAGCCTTCATTAATAAAGTGGGGATAATTTAGACCTGACCCCCAATCATCTTGAACGTTGAAAAAACGAAAAGTTCCTGCATTAAAATCTAAAGTAGTACTCCACACATTCGCAGGATTTTCAGTAGCAACAGTTGCGGCACCCCAATCCCAACTATCAGGAGTGGCATCACCTAGTATCCAAAGTGGTCCACTTTCTACCAAAGAAATTGTTTTTGTGTTTCTGTCAATCACCATTTCATGAAAACCTGGTGTTCCGATAAATCTAAAATTATTATCAGCATCCTCAGCATCCTCAAAATTAGTATCTATTGTATATCCTTCATCGATAAAATATGGATAATTTAAGCCCGACGCCCAATCAAATTCAATTTCAAAGAACCTGAAAGTCCCATTGGTCAAATTGAATTTTGTTGTTAAAATATCCGATTCGCATGCCATATTAATTGCGGTACTCCAATCCCATTGAGCATCCACCAATGCATCTCCAAGTGCAAATACTCCATCGCATGCTCCCGTAATAACCTGCTCTATAATTTCAATATTTAAGCTAATGACATCAGATATAATTTCTGTATTGTTTCCAGTTCCCGCCCCTGCATAGGCTCTTAAACGAAAATAAACGGTGCCCGTGTTATTGGAACTTCCATCTGTATTTGTTGTGGTGGGATCATCATCTAAACCTAAATTCGTTGCATAATCCATTAGTTGCCCAACAGTAATGGAAAGATTAGTTTCTGTCGTGGAACCGATTAAATCAAAAGCATCAAAGGTTGATGAAAGTGATGCTTGTAAATCGTAATTTACATTTGTTGGTGCACCGAAGTTTACCATATTCCAAACAAACCTTTCGGCTAAATTATCTTTAGTATCGTTCGATAATAAATAATTAGCTGCCAAAGTATTCGTAAAATTAACACCCTCCTCACTTGAAGTTGCAACAAACATTAAATTATTATCTTCTTCGCAAGCCGTAAATAAGAAGACAGAAAAAACAAATAAGCTAATTAATGATACTATATTTTTCATTTTTATCAATTTTAAAATTAAAAATCACAAAGACGCATTCACTTTCACTTTTGAAAAGTGATTATTTAATACCCCTCGTTTTGTTCTAAGTTGGAATTTGCAGCAAGGCTCTCAGATGGTATTGGATACAATTTTCTAAAATCAGCGATAGCGCCTCCAATAGTTGAATTTCCTTTTAATGACCAGTTGTAGATATTGCCAGTAAACTTGCCAAAACGAATCAAATCTTGTCGTCGATGAGATTCCCAATGTAACTCTACCAAACGTTCGTCAATTAATAAATCAAGTGTTAATTCGGAAGTAGAAATGAGGTTAGGATTACCTGCTCTTTGTCTTAATAAATTAAAATACTCCACCGCTTCTGAAAGAGATGTATTGCTACGTAAAGCAGCTTCAGCAAACATCAAATACACATCTCCTAAACGAAACATCGTAAAGTCTGTATCTACAAAACTATTAGAGCTACCATTACTTCCATCCGATGTTTTATTAGACCATTTACCAATAATATATCCTGTATTACGGTCATCGACGGATTCTATTTCAATGGTTCTATCACCTGCAATCAAAGTGTTGCGACTATCGTTTTCATAAGTACCATTCATGAAAATTTCTGAAAAACGTTGAGGTACTCTCAATGCACCACCCCAGCCTCCTGAAGCGACACCGAAATCCTCACCGTTCCCTTCTTGTGCTCCCACTTGTCCGTTGACCATAAGCGTCGTTGGCCCCCAGTTTTGGGTAACAATACCATCAGAATGGACGGGAAAAATTATCTCCTGAGTCGCTGCATTGTTATTATTGTCCGCCATAAAAAGTTCTTTATAATTTGCAGCTAACTCATAGGGACTATCAATAATTTTTTGACAGTAAGTCAAACAGTCTGCATAGCGGTCGCTTTCAGTATAAACTTCTGCATTCAAATAAATTTTTGCCAACAACATCCAAGCTGCTGCTTGGTCAGCCCTGCCGTATTCATTTTCCCGAGGCGAAAGAAGGATAGATTCAACCTCTAATAACTCACTTTCGATAAAATCAAATAATGCCGTTCTCTCAATTTGTGGTGCTTGAAACCCGCCCACAGGGTCATCCTCAGTAATAAAAGCACATTTGCCAAATAAATCCAAAAGATGATAATAAGATAAAGCTCTTAAAAACCTTGCCTCGGCACGATAAATAGTAATTTCATTTTTCAATGATTCCCCTACTTCTCTGTCGATTAATTTTGTATCGTTTGTTTGTCTCAAAAATTCATTGGCGAAAGCTATGGAAGCCATTGCTCGTCCGTATAAACCTCTGAGCAAGACATTATTTGCAGCCCATGTAGAACGTTGAATTTCAGCAGTTCCTGGGTCGTTTTCCCATGACCAAATAACTTCATCAGTTGAAAGTACTTGTAGGTTCCAAAGACTTCTACCATATTGGCTTGTCCCTGCATCTAGCCCTGAAATATTAGACTCATCTGGACCGTTTGCCCCTACCAAAGCTAAATTGCTATATACTCCCGCAAGTGCCTGCTTATATGCATTAGGGTTGTTGTAAAAATCTTCAGCCAACAAGATATTTGGGTCGGCAGGAGAAACATCTAAATCTTTAGTACACCCAACAAAGAGTAACACTAAAACAATTATTATAAATCTCATTATTGACATTTTTTATGTTAAAACCTAAATTTAAAAAGTGAAGTTGCCACTTAGCAAGAATGTCCTCGCACGAGGAAAAATGGTATTGTCAATCCCACTAAATATTTCAGGGTCTAATCCTGAATAATTGGTTACTACAAATACATTTTGAACTCCGGCACTCAATCGAGCATTTATTTTCGAATTGAAAATTTGTCCGAAATTGTACCCAAGTGTAATATTGTCCATTCGTAAAAATGAACCATCCTCAATAAAGTGGTCAGAAAGGATGACGGTTGGTGTAGCATTAAAATTACTTTCCTCAACACTGGTAGGTACATTGCCTAAAACCGAATTATTTTGAAGTAAATTCAATTGTGCTCTTGACGAATTGACATTATTATAGATGTATCCTCCCAAGTTCGCCCTCATGTTAAATGACAATTCTAAATTCTTATATGACATTTGAGAAAAGAACCCAAGAGTAGCTTCAGGTTGATTGTTTTTATGTAAATACCTGTCATCATCATTTATGATATTGTCGCCATTTAAATCTGCATAAGCTCCTTCGATTGGATTTCCATTGGTATCATAAATTTGTTTATAGACAAAGAATTTGTAAGGAGCAAACCCCACTCTATGCAACTGAATAGTACCACCTACACCTCCACCAATATCACCCGTGCGTACATCTTGCTCCAATGCTAATTCTTCAATTTCTGTTTTGATAATGGTAGCATTAAAACCTACATTCCAATTGAATGCTTTTCTATTTAAGTTATCTTTGAATATATCAAACCCGATTGCAAACTCTAATCCTTGTGAAGTGAAACTTCCAATATTTTGAAAGCCCGAATTACTAAAATTAGAACCATCTGAAATAGCAGCAAAAGCCAATAAATCGTCAGATTTTTTATAAAAATATTCGACTGTTCCAGTTAATCTTTCATTCAAAAATCCATAATCCAAACCTACATTATAGGTTGTTGTTTCCTCCCATTTTAATTCTTCATTTCTAAACTGAGGTTGTCCAATAACAATATTTTCCAAACCAAAAGGATACTGAGAAGCAGGTAGACCAAGGTTGTATCTTGATAAATAAAGATCCGCTGCATCGGTTCCAATGTCTTGTTGTCCTGTAATCCCCCAACCCAACCTAAGCTTAAGATTAGATACCATATTGGAAGAAGGAAAGAAATCTTCCCGCAGTCTCCAGGCAAATGCCACCGCGGGGAAATTCCCCCAGCGATTGTCTTCACTAAATCTGGAAGTACCATCCCTTCTATAAGATAGTGTGAAGAGATACTTATCGGAAAATGAAAGATTCGTTCGACCAAAAAAGCCTATCAAAACCAAATCTGTTTCTTGTGTAGAAATAGGTTCGGTATCTGGGTTGTCATTTAACAACTCACCAGAGAAAAACCCTTGACTTTCAAAACGTTGATAAGAGTATCCGGCAGTTGCTTCCAATCTTACCTTATCATTTAAGTTTTTATCATAATTTAAGTAGCTATCAAAGAGTGCATTTCTTTGGTCATTGGTATATGTGGATTCTGAACCCAGAAATGCTCCATCAGGTTGTGTTATAATGCTTTCCTTCGACCAGGAAGTAGAACCTTCAGCCGAGATATCATCCATTCCTAAATTCACAACAGCACTTAAATTAGGTATAAATGGCAATGTGTAATCAAACTTCACATTTCCATAGAGGCGAGTGACATCACTAATTGCATTTCTTTGCAGCAATGTAGCAACAGGATTAGTAGGTGCAATAGGTGTTAAGTCAGAAGCATTTAAGACACCATCACCGTTGTCTGCCCAATATTGAAAAAAACCACCAAATGGTGAGTTGGTATCATAAACAGGTTGGGTGGGGTCAAAACCAAGCGCATTGCCTTCTTGCCCTTCAGCAAAGCGATTTTTCTCTTGGGAAATATTCGCATTGACGGTAACTTTCAGATTATTGTCAAATAATTTAGGTGAGATATTTAAGCCCGCTGAATTTCTTTGAAATTTGGAGGTCAATCGAACGCCGGGTTGATTGGTATGATTTAGCGATAAACGCATTGGTACATTAACAGGTGCACCTTCCAAGGATAAATTATGGCTTTGTGTCACCACATCTTCATAAATTTCATCTTGCCAATCTGTATTGGCATCACCCAACATGTCCACTAAGTTAGGTCGTTTTTCAGCAATAAATGAACGATATTCATCTGCCGAAAAAACATCAATTGTGTTAGGTAAACTGCTAAAACCAACTTGTGTGTTTAAATCAACTTTTAGTTTTTTACCCCCATCTTTGGTAGTGATGATGATAACACCATTAGCAGCACGTGAACCATAGATAGCCGTTGCAGAGGCATCTTTTAGTACCGTAAAGGACTCAATATCATTTGGGTTAATTGTACTGAAAATTGAACGAGCACCATCAATTGTGTTATTGGAAATGGGCAATCCATTGATAACAATTAAAGGGTCATTGGATGCTCCTAAAGAAGAACCACCTCGTATTCTTATGGTGGAACCTGAACCAGGTTCTCCTCCCGTATTAATGGTCAATCCTGCTACTTTACCATTGAGCAGGTTTTCAGGGGTGACAATATTTCCTTTGTTGAAATTTTCTTCCGATAAACTGGTGACTGAGCCAGTTGCGTCCTTTACAGTCGTGGTACCATATCCAATGACAACTACCTCTTCAAGCGTTTTACCAGCTAATAGTACGACGTTGACAATATTTGTTTCTCCAACCACAACCTCTTGAGCATTATATCCTGTATATGAAAATACAAGGATGTCTCCTTGTTTGGCTTCTAAAGAGTAATTACCATTAACATCAGATACTGTACCAACAGAAGAATTTTTGATAATGACATTTACACCAATTAAGGTTTCAACATTTTCATCAGTAATTGTTCCTGAAATTATATTTTGACCATAAACAACTTGATTGGCAATGAACAAAAAGGCTAAGAATAGGATGTTTTTAATCCCGAATGATGGATAAACCACTCTTTTAAGTAGAAACTTTATCATGAAGTGTTTTTTTAGAATAATAGCTTTTGCAATATAATTAGTGCAATAATCACGTTTTTGCAAAACAAAATTCTAAAAAAACACCCATTAATCTGTTTAAATTTTCGTTTAAAAGGGGTGAATTTTCGTAAAGGTGGAAGAAAACAATATAACAAGTGAAAAAAGACAGAAACAAAGAGAGAAAGACTTAGAAATGAAAAGGGGGCAATTATTAATCGGGATGCTTCTTAGAGTCGAGGTATTCTCGTGGACTCAATTGATATTTATTTTTGAAGCAAGTGGAAAAGTAACGTCTATCATTAAACCCAACTCGATAGCAAATTTCGGCAATGGTCAATTGGTCTTGAACCAAAAGCATTTCTGCTTTTTGCAAACGATAATCCCTGATAAACTCCACCAAGGTATAACCCGTTAATGCTTTCAATTTTTTATAAACTAACGAATGACTCATGTTCAATTCTTTGGAAATATCTTTTGCTTTTAAGGCAGAATTATCAATATTGGCCTCAATAATGTTACAAAAGTCCTGAACAAATTGCTGGTCAAGAGAATTTAGTTTTACTCCCTCAGGTTTTGTTATGGCTTCCAACTTAAACCTATTGCTTAAGTCCTTGCGTATCTTCAATAGATTTCGGATTCTAATTTTCAACTCATCATCATAAAAAGGCTTATTGATATAATCATCTGCACCTGTTTCCAGACCTTTTAATTTAAAATATCTGGACTTTCGAGCGGTCAACAATATGACAGGAATGTGGCTTGTTTTTATATTGGTTTTTATTTTAAAACAAAAAGAAATCCCATCCATCTCAGGCATCATGACGTCACTTATGATAAGGTCAGGTGTTTCCTTAAGGGCAAGCTCAAAAGCCTGTTTGCCATTTTCAGCTTCTATTACTTGATAGGATTTCTTCAAAGAATCGACTAAAAATTTTCGTAGTTCGTAGCTATCTTCAACAATAAGAAGGCAAGCATCCTTAAATTCATTTTCTTCAAGTCTATTCAAAGGCTGAATGGGGATTTTTTGTTGAGCAATATACTTCTCAATATTGTCATTAGAAGTAAAAGTGTCTTTTTTGTTTTGGGAGCTTAGGGTATCATTTTCTTTTTTCAAAAATAAAATAAATGAGGTTTTGCCATTTTCACTTTCCACTTTTATTGCTCCATGATGCAAATCAACAATATCCTTAACTATGGACAGACCAATACCCACCCCTGGTCCGATAGCTTCATCTTCTACACCTTGAGATTGTTGCTGATAAAATCGGTTAAAAATACTTTCTTGTTGTTGCGAGGAAAGCGTTTGTCCCGTATTTGAAATACTGATTTGCAAGTCATCATCTTTGGGATTATTCACAGTTAATTCAATACTTCCATTATTAGAAGTAAACTTAAAGGCATTGGACAATAGGTTGAAGAATACCTTTTCTAATTGGTCGTAATCAAATAATACGAATATCTCTTTATGCGCACCTTCCAATTGGTATTGAATATTTCTCTCTATCGCATGGTCATAAAAGGCATAAAAAGATTCCTTTAAAAGGATGGAAATATCTCCTTTAATCAAGTTTACCTTAAAGTTACCTGTCTCTATTTTTCTAAAATCCAAAAGCTCGTTGGATAAGCTCAGTAATCGGTTGATATTATTTTCAATGATGTTTAATTCTTGTGGCTGTTTTTTATCCTTAACTTGTTTTTGCGTAAGCCTCTTTATATTTCCTAAAATTAAAGTAAGTGGAGTACGAATGTCATGCGAGATATTGGTAAAAAAAGTGACCTGCATTTTTCGGATTGCCTCTTCTCGTTCACGGGTTAGTTTTTCCTCTTTTAAATTCTTTTTCATAGCACTCCATTGCTGTAAATATCTAAAAGCCAAATACATAAGGCTACCCAGACTAAAAATATAAATAGTGATTGCCCACCAAGATTTCCAAATGGGAGTCAAAATGTCGATTTCAAATTGTGTTACTAGATTCTCTTTTGTACTAAAAACATCTATACATTTCACTTTAAAGGTATAATCACCAGAAGTAAGATTGTCATAGGATACCGTTCGTTCTTCCCCTAAATATTGCCACTCATTTTCGTAATTTTTTAATTGAACCGCATACTGATACCCCTTTGAAGATGGCAGACTAATATTTGCAAAATCAATCTGAATTAAACTCGTCGAAGCATCTATCACCAAAGGTACACCATCATCTATTTGCATTAAATAATTGGTATTGAAATCATAATCTGAATCTTCCTCCTTTCCGAACACCTTAAACCCTGTAATCTTTACTCTATTAACCGAACCTACCTGGGACAAGTTTTCAGGGTAAAATGAAAATAAGCCATTGGTTGAACCAAAAAATAATTTTCCATCTGAGAATTTATGACATGAGTTGTAGTGGAATTCAGTACTATTAAACGACGAACCTAAATTGACCTTTGAAAACTTTCCATTTGACTGGTCTAATCTGTAAAGTCCCTCATCGGTGGAAACCCAAACTTGATTCTTATCATCTACCAAAATCCCCAATATAAATCGACGCAAAGACATATCACCAAATGCATATCGAGTAAATCGTTTCTGTCCGTCCTTTTGAATAATATTGGTGATTCCTGTAGTACTGCCAACCCAAGTATTGTCTTCATTTTGTACAAATAAACAAATCAGATTATCTCCTAAAATACTGTTAGGGCTTTCCGTTTGAAGAAGTCGCTGAATTTTCTCTGTTTCAGTATTCAATATGTTCAGTCCCCCTCCATCTGTTGCGAGATATATTTTGCCCTTTAAAAAACTTAAGGACAGGATATTGTTATTGCTGAGTGAATTAGGATTATTAGGCTGATTGACATATTCTGAAATAGTACCATCAAGAAGATATTTAAATAAGCCTTGACCATTGGTAGCAATCCAAATATTACCATCCTCATCCTCACAAAAGCCTCGAATATCATTTGCTTTTGACTTTAGTTGTTGGGGTTTAGAATTAGGTTTTTGTATAAAGACGCCTTTCGAAAAAGTACCTATCCAAAGTCGTTTTTTACTATCTCTAAAAATGGATTGAACATAAGTATTTTCTATATCCAGAAGACGGGATAAGTCTGTGGTTTGGTTAGACTTCTTAACAATTTTAAAAACCCCTTTCCCATCTGTTCCGCATAAAATATCTCCATTTTCTTCTTCATAAATACTTAGTATATCAGAATATTCTTTACTTAAGTGCTCTCGAAAAAAAACATCCACCTCGACTTTATTATTATCGATAATACTTATGCCTTTTCGGATATGCCCCAACCAGATACTCCCGCCATCATCTTCATAAATAGAAAATATGGTGTTACTTGAAATGCTATTGGGGTTAGTAGTATTGGTAAACTGTTTTGTCTGTAGAGTATGATTATCATAGACTAATAAACCTGCACCATCTGTTCCGATGTACATCTTATTATTGTTGCCTTTAAGAATTTTTCTGGCATATTTAAAATCCTTAAAAGAAGAATAGGGTATCCTTTCCTTAAAGCTTTTAAATTGTTTTGATTTGATTTGATAGATAAATACTCCTTGACTACGAGTAGCTATCCAAAGTTCTTCTTCATTTAATTCAATATCTAGAACCAATTCCTCTCCTATTTTTTCCTGAGCTATTGGAACAAATTTCTTATTCGCAGTATCAAAAAAATATACTCCAGTAGAAGTACCTAACCATAACATTGCCCCCTTTCTTCTAATCGCTTGAGTATTCAATTCTGAATATTGTCGAAAATCATATTGCTCTAGTGATTTCTGTTTCATTAAGTACAAGCCACTCTTTGCACCTATCCAAAAGCTACCATCTTCTCTTTCAACAATGACATTAATTGCCATTAAACCTTTTGCTACTGAATAAATCTTATCCTCAATAAGATTTAGATAATATAATCCTCCGTCTGATGTTCCAAACCAAAGCCTACCCTTACTGTCTATTTCTAAACAATACACATAATCCGACTGAAGAATCGCTGATGTACTCGATTGATAAGTTCTAAATTCAAAACCATCAAACCGATTAAGACCTTTATTGGTAGCAATCCAAAGGTAACCTGAGGCATCTTGTTTGATATCATTTATTGTATTGTTTGATAGTCCATTCAGCCTATTTAATTTGCTAAACGAGACTGTTTCTTGCCCATACAAAAACAGACAAAAAGTAATTAAGAATAGTAATGAAATTAATTTTGGTTTGGACACAACTCTTAATTATTCGAAGATTAAGCCACGCCGGAATAATTAATTATTTTGGCAATACAAAGATAGACATATTACGCGTACCTCCATCCCTTCTTCCGCTGCAACCATCCCAAAAGAAACCCGCTCGCCCGAAATTCCAGACACAAAGGAAACAGACGAAGCACAAAGCTCGCAAAGAAAATCTTAGTGTTCTCCGTGCTTTGTATCCTAAATGCGCTAAAAGGAGTAGTTACAGGATACATGTAAAAAGTAGTCACAGAAAACGGGATTCTGTAATCAAAAAGTGAACACCCGTTTTCTATGACCAAAATCTAGCTATAAAAAATCAAGCCCTTTTGGTTGCAAGGAGTCGGGTAAATCATCCATATCTAAATGGAATCGACCAAAACGCCTAAGATGTCTGTTCATATATGGGTTTATTCTTTCTACCAATTCTTTAGTGACCGTTTCTCCTTCTGCATTCATTTGGTTCAGCACATTGGTCAAATCAATGACGTTGTGGAGCATGACAATATTAGCAATCAGGTCCGCAAATCAACTTTGTTAGATTTAGGCGTACCTTCACATTCTTTTCTAAAATCACGCGGACTAACCCCCACCAATTTCTTGAAAAAG
>JBGCFJ010000773.1:0-1907 GCA_045106885.1 Saprospiraceae bacterium | reverse complement strand
CGGTAAAATAAAGATTAGCTCTCATTTTCTACCGACATAAAACCCCTAAAGGGGTTGATTTTTAGAATCACCGCAATCCGTTACAATCAGAAAAATAGAAATTTTGGTAACTACTCAGGGGTCAAGAGCGAGAGGTCAGGAGTCAGGAACAACAGTGCTACCTTCAAATTTTACAAATGATTTATTTCGAGGTACTTTTTTTCTTTATTGAAAACGAAAGTTTCTAATGAGGACAGCTTTACCTGACCTCTGACTCCTGACCCCTGACTCCTGAAATCTGACACCTGAGTAGATAGAAATTTTGAGGAGTTTAGATGCTAAATTATTGACAAATCAATCAAGCTCAGAGACGCTCAAAATTAAAGCAATAAAAAACCCGTGGCATCTTAAACCTATAGCAAAAAAATAATTGCTGAGTTTGAAGAAAAACCACGGATTTTACAGAATACCGTTAATCTTCGATAGAAATCGACGCAAGTAGGATACTGTCTTTATAAGCCCATAGACTTACCAATGATCTCTCGCATAATTTCATTCGTTCCGCCAAAAATTCGACTAATTCGAGCATTGGCATAAGCTCTAGCTACTGCGTATTCCCACATATAGCCTGCACCACCATGTAACTGTAGACATTGGTCAATCACTCGACCATTCATCTCTGTTACCCAATATTTTGCCATTGCTGCTTTTTCATTAGATAATTTATTTTCATTTAATTCGAGAATGCATTCATCCACAAAACTTCTAGCAATAGTAATCTCGGTTTGCATTTCCGCCATTTTAAAGCGAGAATTCTGGAATTTACCAATTGGTCGACCGAAAGCTGTTCGCTCTTTGACATAGGTCAAGGTTTCTGCCAATATCGTTTCTGCGGCAGCAACACCACCAACAGCGATAGACAATCGTTCTTGCGGTAAATTATGCATTAAGTAATAAAAGCCTCTGCCTTCTTCCCCTAATAGGTTTTCAACAGGCACTTTCACATCCCTAAAAAATAATTCAGCCGTATCCTGAGCTTTTAAACCCAGTTTCTTTAGATTTTTGCCTCTTTCAAATCCTTCCATACCTCTTTCTACTAATAATAAACTGACGCCTTTATGTCCAGCAGTAGGGTCTGTTTTGGCAACTACAACGACTAGGTCACTTAAAATACCATTCGTAATATAAGTTTTTGTTCCATTCAACACATAATGGTCGCCGTTTTTAACTGCAGTAGTTCTAGTACCAATTAAATCACTTCCTGCATCTGGTTCGGTCATGGCAATAGCCGTAATGATTTCTCCAGAAACGATACCTGCTAACCATTTATCTTTCTGAGCTTTGGTAAAGTATTTTTCAAAATAGGGGGCCATTACATCATTTTGTAAGACAAACCCAGGTCCATTCACGCCATGCTTAATCATTGCTTCTGTAACAATGGCATTATATCGAAAATCTTTGACACCCATTCCACCATATTCTTCGGGCATATCCATACAAAGCATTCCCATTTCTCCTGCTTTTGTCCATATCTCTCTGTCTACTATCCCCGCATCTTCCCATTTCTCCGCATGAGGGACTGCTTCTTTTAGAAGAAAAGCATTAATCGCATCTCTAAACATAATATGCTCTTCCTTTAAAATCTTGTCTTGCATTTTATTACTTTTAAATTTTATTTGAATTATTAGATATACACTATAATGACTATAAAAACAATCATAGAGTTTCTTTCTGCTATTTTAATTTTAGTAGGGTTTGAATTATTTAATCGAAAAAGCATCAAAGGCTTTTTTGTGATGGCTATCGGGCAATTTTTGGCGATGATAATTTGTGGCTATGCTGAATTGTGGTTTCTAGCCTTCATGCACTTCGTCAATTTTCTAATGCAGATTAGAGGATGGATGAAATGGAAAAAGGAAGCTTTGAAT
>JBGCFJ010000772.1:0-26905 GCA_045106885.1 Saprospiraceae bacterium | reverse complement strand
GCTGACCGCATCCGTAAACCCAGAAACATAATAGCTACTCGCAGAATGGCAATCATGGTGGTTGAGGAAATGAAATTGGCCTATAAAACCTAAACCTCGAAATTTTTTCTCTATATTCTTAGTACTTTTATAAAATTTTTCTTCTCCTTCTATTGTACCAAAACCATTCGCCTCTATCTCATAACCATGGTCATGTTCTGTATTTTGTTTTTGGCGTTTTTCTGGGTTCATAGAAGTGGCAACATGTGCAATATCTTCCATGTTGATTCCTGCTCTTTCCAAGGTCCATTCTAAGGACTGATGGGGCAACACATCGCAATTATCTATCAATGCTGGTTTAGCTCTCTTTTTTCGATTAAATCGCTCTTCCTCAACAAAAGAAATCAGTTTCCAATTATTCCCGATGACCTTGACAAGGGCAACAGAAGACTCATGATAAGCACAGTTAATACCTAAGATATACATAGTTATAAAGTTTTAAAAAGACTTGTTTTAAAGAAAGTCCTAGAAGATTATTTTGATAATATTTTAATGCCAATTTGATTAGGCTGACAACCAATTTTCTCTGTTACTTTTTTATTGCAACTACCTTTAATTGGTATGTACAAAATTATTACAAGTCTCTTTCACCACCATTTCAATATCTGGTTATTTTGATTCAATACCCTGTCTAATTAATTCATATTTCAATAAATTCAACTCAGAAAAATTAAAACTTGGTACATTATCAAGAAGCCACTTTTTTATAAAAATGCTCTTAAAGGTCAGACTGCTATTAAATTTGTCTTTAACTACTTTTGTCTAATCCCTATTTTTCCAATAATAACACCTGCTGCTTTAAATTTTCAATGTTTTTTTTCAAATGTCCATTTCAATAACATTAATGGCAATCCGTCACCATTATCAATATCAGCAGTTTTTGCGTTTTTTTACGATTAAATCGTTCTTCTTCTACAAATGAAAGCACTTCCCAAGTATTGTTTTTACTTTTAGATTTGGCATATCTCCGTTACTAAAAATTAATTGTTAGAGCTATTAACTACTGTTAATTGAGCGGGCTCCTTTTTATTCATTTGAATATTCTGTAGTATATCAATTATCTGAGCCGCATTCGGTGCTAAAAATGGAGGCGAAAACAAGTCAACATGCGTTCCATGAGCAGGATAACTATGATAATTATTCAAAGTCCAATCTTCCCAATCTCGATATACTTTGTACTTTTCGTAAACATCTTTTCCTTCTGCTTGTAAAAAGTGAATGTCTGCATGTATTGGTTTTTTGTTCCTTGATTCGTCTTGAAATTCGATATAAGCTGCCAAACGGTTTCTGGTTTGTTCCAAGAATGTTGTATCATTTTCTAGCAAATCAAGTAGCATATTTTCCCAATCACTTGGAGTCTCCTTACTTTTGATAGCATCTATCATTAGATTCAAATACTCCATTGCGTTCTCTTCTGGATTAAAAAACTCGGCATCAACTCTTCTGGCACTATTTCCAATAATAATTGCTGTAATTGTTTCTCCCTGTTCTTCCATGTAAGAAGCTACAGAAAACGCTAAATTTCCACCTGCTGAATATCCAAAAAAGATATAAGGGCCTTCTGGTTGTATCTCTTTAATTTGTTTATAATACTGCTCTGTTCTATTGGTATCTTCAATAAAATCAAAGCTGTAAATCGAAGAATCAACAAGTGCTGCAGCTAAAGGTTGATAAATAATGGATAGACCAAAAAGTGGCGGAAATGCAAATATTGTCGTTTCTTTTTTATCATTAAATTGAATGCCATCAGCAGGAACAAAATCACTATGGTCTAAGTTGGTGAGCTGAATAGCTTGTTGCTCAATTGTTGTATATTTAAACAAGGAAGGCAGCTTAATTTCTTGCTTTAAAATCTGTTGTATTTTGTATTTCAATTGAATGGTTTTCAGACTATGACCACCAAGATTAAAGAAATCATCATGAATACCAATGTTGGTTTTATTCAGAATCGTTTCCCAAATTTTTGCCAATTGCTTTTCAATCTTATTTCGAGGTGCAACGTGTTTTATACCAATATTTAGACCGACATCTGTTTGATGATTATCTGGATTAGGTAACAATTTTCGATTGACTTTTCCACTACTCGTCAATGGCAATTTATCCAAAATGATAAATTGACTTGGTATCATGTAGTTTGGCAATTTATCTCCTAAAAAGGCATTTAATGTTGCGATGTCAGGAATTTCTTGCCCTGTTTTTGGTAATAAATAAGCGACCAATTCTTGTTGCGAGTTCTCTTTATTAATCGCCGAAACGTGTCCTATCACAACAGTATTTTGAATTGCTTCGTGAGATAATAAGACTTGTTCAATTTCTCCTGCTTCTACTCGATAACCTCTTATTTTTAATTGAAAATCAATACGCCCCTGAAAATCAAGCGAACCATTTTCTAACCACCTTCCTTTATCACCTGTTTGGTAGAGTTTGGTTTTATTATTAAAAGGATTGGTAATGAATGTACTTGTCGTCAGTTGTTCATTGTTTACATAACCATTAGCCAAACTTTCACCCGAAATATAAATTTCACCTATGATACCAATTGGTGCTAATTCTTGATTTTTATCTAAAATAAAGACATTGTAATTCGGCATTGGATAACCAACAGGAACAGGTGACAATACTTGATTTTTGCTTGCTTCTAAAGGCAGCCAATTTGTTTTTTCATTCTTAGAAGAATGTAAACAGATAAAACCATTTTCATAACTAATATCCTGTCGAGTACTTGCACCGGTCACTTCCGAAGGTCCATATAAATTAGAAAATCGTAGGTGTTGAAAGGCAGTAATTTTGAATAAACGTGTTAATAGTTTTGTATTCAAAATTTCACCTGCAACCAAAATATGTTTTAATGTGTGCTGATGAACAGTTTCAATATTACTATTCAACCAGATGTTTAATAAAGTTGGTGTACTATCGGTTATACTGATTTGATGTAAGTTGAAATAATCAAACAGTTCCTGCCCTTTCATTTTCAAATCATTATCTATCAAATGTACTGTATGGCCACCAATCAAACTTCCCATCAAAATCCGAATAGACGCATCAAAAGTATGCGTTCCCGTAGATGCCGTTTGTAAAAATCCTGAATACTGCTCGTAAACTTCTTTTTTGAACCCAAACAAGGAATTGACCAATGCTTTTTGTGGCATCAACACACCTTTAGGAACGCCTGTAGAACCTGAAGTATATAAAACAGCAGCCAAATTATTGGGTGTAAAAGCAGCCGTTTTATAATGATTTGGATTATTAGATTTTGTCGTTTTTATATTTTCTAAGACTTCAACAGGAATGGTTGAATTGATATTTTTAGCATTGGTTATTAGTGATTTTTCAACCAATAAAATTTTCGTTTGGCTATCATTTACTATAAATTCTGCTCGTTCATTTGGCGTATCTGCCGCTAAAGGCAAATAAGCTGCCCCTGATTTGTGAATGCCCAACATTGCAATCAATATCCATTCGCTGCGGTCTACCATAAACGCAATAATATCATCTGCCTGAATGTGGTGTTTTTGTATTAAATAATGAGCAACTTGATTAGATTTTTCGTTTAGTTGCTGATACGTCAATTCATTTTCACCGTATTTGACGGCAATATGATGTGGATTTTTTTGGGCTTGTGCTTCAAATAATTCGTGTAATGTTAAACTCGGTAAGTCAAGCGGTGCGGAATTAAAACCTAAAACTTGTTTCGCTTCAATGCTTGGTAAAATATTGATTGCTCCTAAAATTTGACTAGGTTGGTCAAAAATATTTTGCATCAATGTCTCCAAATGAAAGAACATTCGTTGAATTCGACTGGCATTGAAAATATCTGTATTGTAGAAAATGGAAGAAAATAAACCTTCTTCGTTTTCTTCAAAATGGAAATTCAAATCAAACTTAGTTGCTTTCGTTTCAATTGGCACTTCTGAAACGGCAACTCCTTCCATATTTAATGCAATTTCTTCTGTATTTTGGAAGACCAATAATACATCAAAAATTACGGAACGGCTCAAATCTCGTGGCACATTCAAATCTTCTAGCAAGCGTTCAAATGGATATAATTCATGTTCAAACGCATCTAAAGCCGTCTTTTTTACTTTCGTTAAAAAGTTTTTAAACGTTTCGTCGCTATCTATTTGATTTCTGAGTGCTAATGTATTTAGATAAAAACCAATTTGATGATGCAAATCGGGATGATGTCGTCCTGCTGTTGGCGTACCAATTACAATATCCGTTTGGTTAGAATAACGATAAAACAAGACATTTACCAAAGCGGTCAACGTCATAAAAAGTGTAGCACTTTCTGCTTGCGTATAGGCTTTGAGTTGGTCAGTCGTTTTTCTTGAAAATTGATATTCCAAAGCATCACCATTATAGGTTCTGACCGAAGGACGAGGTGCGTCTAATGGTAAATCTAACGTTGGAAAATCAGCTAATTTTTTTGTCCAATAGTTCCTTAAATCACCAATAGTTTTTTCATCTTCTAAAAGGGTATTTTGCCAAGCTGCATAGTCTTTATACTGAATTGCAAGGTTTGGTAATTTGTGCATCTTTGACGTTACCAACGATTGATACACTTCACTCATTTCATTAAATAAAACGCCCATTGACCAACCATCAGAGATAATATGGTGCATATTTAATAACAGCACATACTCTTGAGTATTGGTTTTTAATAACTCAATATTTAATAAATGTTCTTTTTCTAAATCAAAAACATAATCAGCATGTGTGTCTGATAATACTTGGATTTCAGCTTCCGTTGCGTTGAATGCTTCTTTTACGGTTAATTTGAAAACAATATTTTCATCAATAACTTGTCTTCCTTTGTTTTCAATATCATTTGGAAAAGACAGAAAACGGGTTCTTAATGCTTCATGTCGATTAATCAAGATTTGGAAAGTCGTTTCCAATGCTTGAATATTCAACTCACCTTTTAGAAACAATCCAACAGGCATATTATATGCCGTTAGATTATCGTCCATTTGGTCAAGCACCCAAAGGCGACGCTGAGCATTGGACAAGGCATAATTATTATTTTTTTCAATGGTTGTAATCGGTTGTAACGTGATGGTTGCCACCTCTTTTTGTTCCATTATTTTTTGTGCCAATTGCGCTATGGTCGGTTGGTCAAATATCGCATTCAACTTGATTTCAACGGATAAATCTTGTTGTATCAATGAAACTAAACGAATTGCTCGCAAACTATGACCGCCAATATCAAAGAAATTATCTGTTATGCTAATCCCTGTTCTTCGCAATACTTTCTCCCAAATTGCCACTAAAGTTGTCTCAACTTCATTTTGAGGAGCAATGTAAGTATTGGCAGAAGCTAAGTTTAAAATCTCTAAAGGTGGCAATGCTTTTCGGTCAATTTTACCTGTTGAGGTCAATGGCATTTCTTCCAAGGGCGTAAAATATTGCGGTATCATATAATCGGGCAATTGCTCCGATAAATAGCTTTTTAATTCAGTTATCAAACGTTGACGCAACTCGTTTTGCATTGGATAATTGCAATACATTTTACGGCTTGTTGAGCTGCGAAACTGTTGTTCTATTGGAAAAATAAGGTGTTGATTTTCCAATTGTCCTTTCGGTACAATAGCGACATCATAAGTTCCCGAAGTAGCATTCACAGACCAATTGATACGCAATTCATAAGTGTCTTTGTAAGGTTCGATTAAGTTCCAAAGCACTTGTGGTGAAATGGTTTCATTCTCCATTTTTTCAAAAATCGCTTTGAATACGCCTAACTGCGTTGCTTCGATTTTTCCGTATGCCCAATCAACAGTTGTTGTTCCTTTTTCAACCCTTGCATTAGGAATATTTTTGAGTGCAAGTCCGTTTTTATTATTGGTTTTAATACCGTTTTCTAACCATTCTTGAACTTTTTTGATTGTCCAATTTTCCTTTTTCCAATCTTTCCACGGCAAGATTTTTTCATTGGCAGTCGAATCAACTTTTATCGTCACATCATAGCGATATTGAGATAATTCATTCCAATATTCGCCTTCTTTCAATGCAATATCTACTTGAATCGGAACAGGAATGTATTCTTGTAATGCGTAGAAATAAGCAGGATGAACCGCCAATTCTTTTTCACTATCTACGGCATCATTTAAGGCTCTTTTGAAAACAGATTGAGCCGTCGTGCCTGACATTTGATGAAACTGAGCTTCGGCATGAAAGGCTTTTAATAATGGATAACTTCTAATATCTCCAAAAAATACATGACCGCCTTTTTGGGTCAAAGCAATCAATTCTTGTAAGACTTCCGTCAAATAACCTTGATTTGGAAAGTATTGAACCACAGAGTTGACAATAACCGTATCTAAAGATTTTTTAGGAATACTTGGCAAATCATGTGCGACACCAACAGCAACGGTTGCATTAGATAATTCTGAATAAGCATCAATCATACGTTGCACTTTGGCAACCGCTTGAGCAGATAAATCGACCGCAGTATAAGATGAAGCAATCGGAGCAATTCGAGCCAAAAACATTCCTGTTCCTACACCGACTTCCAAAGCTTTTTTAGGTTTTAAATCAGCTATCCTTTCACTTGTCTTTTCAACCCATTCTTTCATTTCGTGGGCAGGAATTGGTGTATTTAGAAAACTATTCATCCAACCTGCAATGTCAAAAGTTAAATCTTCTAAATTCTCCGTTTCTTGTCCATAACTACTATCAAATACTTCTTGCCAATTCTCTAAAATCTCGTCTTGTGCTTCTTCTTTTGTATCCTTATTTAATTCGCTGATTTCGGGTACAATAAAGGCTTGTAGTACTTTCTCATCTTGAAAATTTCGACCCAAAATAACGGTTTGCTTGATAGCAGGATGTTTCAAAATTGCTTGTTCAATTTCTCCTGCTTCGATGCGATAACCTCTAATCTTTAATTGATAATCAATTCGCCCCAAAAACTCAATATTTCCATCAGGTAGCCAACGAGCTAAATCGCCTGTTTTGTACAATTTTTCATTGGTTTTGAAAGGATGCGGAATGAATTTTTCGGTTGTTAATTTTTCATTATTCAAATAACCTCTCGCCAAACCTGCACCCGAAACGCACAATTCTCCTATTACGCCAATCGGTTGTAATTCATCATTTTTATTTAAAATATACAAACAAGTATTCGCAATCGGTTGACCAATCGGAACAACTGAAAGTTCAGATAAAATAGATGGTTTTACTTCATAAATACTCACACAAACAGAACATTCGGTTGGACCAAAAGCATTGAAATAACGCAACTGTTGGCTATAAAATGCTACATCTTTTTGTATCGGTGCTTCTCCTGCCGTGACCATAATTCGCAAACTTGGTAATCTTCTTTGTTCCAAGCTTGCCAAAAATACAGGTGGCAATGTAACCATTGTGATTTGGTGTTCATTGACCAAATTTGCAAAAGCATTCGGGTTACTAATCTTCTCTTTTGTCGCTAAAACCAATGTCGCACCCGAAAATAAGGCTTGGTAAATTTCATAAACAGAAGCATCAAAGGCATAATTGGCGAATTGTAAAAGGTTGTCTTTTTCCGTCAATTCAAAGGTTTCGATTTGACTCAATAACATATTCGCCGTTCCGCTATGTTCGAGTAATGTTCCTTTTGGTTGCCCCGTTGAACCTGAAGTGTAGATGACGTAAGCGAGATTTGACGGTAGACGGTGGACGGTAGACGGTGAACGGTTTTCCCACGATACATAATCTATTGTTTCGATATTTTTGGTAGAAATATCAAATTGATTGGCAGTTTCAAAAGTAGCTGTATCGGTTAGCAATGTTTTGGCGGTGCTATCTTTGAGCATAAATGCTACTCTTGATTTTGGTGTATCGGGAGCAATTGGCAAATAAGCTGCACCTGATTTCATCACACCCAACATCCCTATTATCATCCATTCGCTGCGGTCTAATTGCAAAGCGATAATATCATCTGATTGCGTGTTGCAAGTGTTGTGTAGATAATGAGCTAATTGATTAGATTTTTCATCTAGTTCCTTGTAAGTCAGTTTTTTATTATCAAAAATGACAGCGATATTATTAGGTGTTTTTGCTGCTTGTTCTTCAAAAAGTTGAACGAGTGTTTTCTTACTATAATCGACTTGTGTTCTTTCGTTGTGTGGATTGAAGGTTTTTAATAATTGTTTTTTTTCTTGTTTGGATAAAATGTTTAATTGGTCAATTGGTTGATTAGCATTTGTAAAAATGCTGTTCATCAATTCACCAAAATGTGTTATCAATCGCTCAATTCTGCTGCGTTTGAATAAGTTGGTACTGTATTCTATTGTAAAATCTAAATGCCCTTGATTGGTATCAAAAAAGAAGCTTAAATCAAACTTACTTGTTGTCCAATCGCTTTCAATTGGTTCAGCTTTTAGACCATTAAAGACTAAATCTTCCTCTTCATTATTTTGTAAAACAATGGAAACGTCAAAAATAGGATTGCGGCTCAAATCTCTTTGAACACCCAATTCTTCGACCATCATATCAAAAGGATAACCATCATGTTCAAAAGCATCTAATATCGTTTGTTTGACATTCCGAAGCGTTTCTGTGAACGTATCTGTACCGTTGAATTGACTGCGAAGGGCTAAGGTATTGACATAAAAACCCAATTGGTCGTACAAGTCAGGATGATTACGTCCAGCTATTCCTGTTCCGATGATGATGTCTTGTTGGTTGGTATATTTATACAACAAGGTTTTGATAAGCGAAGTCAACACAATAAAAATACTTGTTCCTTCTTCTCGACTTATTGCTTCTAATTTTTGTAAAAATTCAGCACTGAAAACATGGTTACAAAGTGCGCCTTCGTATTGTTTTATATTCGGTCGAGGATAATCCGTTGGTAGTTCTAATGGCTGAAAATTGGCTAATTTTTGATGCCAATATTGACGCAATTTGCCAATATATTTTTCATCGGTCAAAAGTTGTTCTTGCCAGTCTGCGTAGTCTTTATATTGAATTTTCAGCGTTTGAAGCGGATTAGGAAGTTGTTGAACATAAGCATTGTACAAAGTCGCCAATTCATTCAACAAAATACCGTTTGACCAACCATCTGAAATAATGTGATGTGTGTTTAATAATAAAATATGGGTATCAGCAGTTGTATGAAGCAATTCTACCCGCATCAAATAATCTTGGCTAAGATTAAAGTGATAATTAACATGATTTTGAATAATATACTCCTCAACCTTTGCTTGAGTTTGGTCACTCAAATTAAGATAAGACAGATTAAAATCGGTAACATTATCTATCACTTGCCTTGGTACACCATTTATAGTAACTAAATGAGTTCTTAGAATTTCATGTCGCTCAATGATGGTTTCAAAGGCTTTTTCCAAAGCATTTTTATTCAACTCGCCTTTGATTTTAAAAGTAAAAGGCATATTGTACGCCACCATTTGACCTTCTAATTGGTCCGGTATCCAAAGGCGACGTTGAGCATTTGATAAAGCATAATGTTCTTGTTCTGTTACTGTTGGAATAGGTTTTAATATTGTTGGATGAATATTTTTTCGTTCACCTACTTTTTCTGCTAATGCTATAATCGTCGGATAAGTGAATATTTCACTCAACTTGAATTCTACCGATAATTGTTGTTTGATAGTAGAAATCAATCGAATAGCCCTTAAACTATGACCGCCTAAATGAAAGAAATTATCATAAATACCAATATTCTCTTTATTCAAAATCCTTTGCCAAATTTCAACCAATTGTTGTTCTACACCATTTCGTGGAGCAACGTAATTTGAACTTGAATTCGCTGATACATCTGGTTTTGGTAATGCCTTTCGATTGACTTTTCCACTACTTGTTAAGGGCAATTTTTCTAACGTAATAAAAAACAACGGTATCATATATTCGGGTAGGCTTTCGCCTAAAAATGTTCTTAAAGTAGCTATTTCGGGAATGGTTTGCCCTGCATTTGCGACCAAATAAGCCACCAATTCTTTTCCTTGTGGAAAGTCATATCCAATAATAACAGCGGATTGTATCGCTTCATTTGAAAGCAAAGTTTGTTCAATTTCGCCTGCTTCTACTCGATATCCTCTAATTTTTAATTGATGGTCAACTCTCCCCAAGAACTCAATATTTCCATCAGGTAACCATCGAGCTAAATCACCTGTTTTATATAATCTTTCGCCTTGTTTGAAAGGATGATTAATGAATTTTTTAGCCGTCAATTCGGGATTATTCAAATAGCCACGAGCCAAACCTGCACCTGAGATACACAATTCTCCTGCAACGCCTATCGGACAGGCATTGAATTGATTATCAACGATATAAATTGCCACATTTTGATATGGCGAACCTATTGGAATGAACGATGCAGACCAATCTGATGGAATTTCAAATAATGTCGTACAAACGGTTGCTTCGGTTGGACCATAAGCATTGAAGCAGCGATATTTTTTAGTATATTCTTTGAAAATTTGAGCATCGGGAGCTTCACCGCCCAAAGTCAATATTCTCAAATTACCTAAATCTTTTCCTTCTAAAGCATTCAGGAATTTTGGTGGCAAATCGAGAATGGATATTTTGTTGTTTTTGATATAGCTTAGAAAAATATCTAAAGACATTTTTTGTGGGTCGATGACAAAAAGGGATGCACCTGTCAAAATTCCCATGAATATCTCTGCAACGGAAGTATCAAAAGTGTAAGTCGAAAATTGAATAATATTATCGGCAGGCGTGATTTCAAATAATGCAATTGGATAAGTGATGAAATTAACCACATTTCGATGCTCAATCATTACGCCTTTGGGTTGTCCTGTCGAACCTGAAGTGTAGATGATGTAGGCGAGTTGCGAGTTACGGGTTGCGAGTTGCGGGTTACGAGTTGCCTGTGTTTCGTAACTTATAGTTTCGATACTTTCGGTAGAAATATCGAATTGCTGAGCCGTTTCAAAAGTCGATTTATCTGTTAGTAACGCTTTGGCGTTGCTGTCTTTGAGCATATAATCTACTCTCGACTTTGGTGTGTTTGGTGCGATTGGCAAATAAGCGGCACCCGATTTCATTACACCCAAAAGGGTAATTATCATCCATTCGCTACGCTCTAATTGTAAAGCGATAATGTCATCGTTTTTTGTATTATATTTCTGATGTAAGTAGTTGGCTAATTGGTTTGATTTTTCGTTTAATTGATTGTATGTCAGTTTTTTATTATCAAAAACAACTGCAATATTATCAGGTGTTTTGGCAACTTGTTCTTCAAAAAGTTGCGTAATGGTTTTATCGTTTAAAAAATCGTGATTGTTTGAATACTTGTTTTGATTGAATGTTTCTAAAAGTAGTTTTTGCTCTGTTTTTGGTAAAATACTTAATTGTGAAATTGCTGTATTTTCTTCTTGAAAAATACTTTCCATCAAACATTCCAAATGCCCAAACATTCTTTCAATACGGTCTGCTGTGAATAAATCCGTATTGTATTCAATAATTCCAATTAATCCATTTTTGCTTGGTTGGAAATTGAACGTCAAATCAAATTGACTAATATTTGTTTCGAGTTTATCAAAACTAACTTCAATTGCATCAAGTAAAAAATCAGCTTCTTCATTGTTTTCCAATGCAATCATTACATCAAAAATCGGGTGTCGGCTCAAATCTCTTTGCAATTCCAACTCTTCCACCAATTGGTCAAAAGGATATAACTCATGTTCAAAAGCAGCTAAAGTACTTTGTTTAACTTTTGCTAAAAGTGTTTTAAAATTATCGGTTTCATTGATTTGGTTATGTAAAACAACGGTATTCACATAAAAGCCAATTTGGTTATGCAAACTCTGATGATTACGCCCTGCTGTTGGTGTACCAATGGTGATTTCAGTCTGTTTTGTATAACGATACAACAAGACATTGACCAAAGCCGTCAACGCCATAAACAGCGTTATACTTTGCTCTTTTGTATAAGTATCAAGTTGTTCCGTTAATCCTTTTGGAAAAAAATATTCAATAACGCCACCATTATAAGTTTTGATAGCAGGACGAGGATAATCTAATGGCAAATCTAACATAGCTACCTCTGCCAAGTTATTTTTCCAAAATTCACGCAATTCTCCGATGATATTTTCATCTTCTAAAAGTGCATTTTGCCAAGTCGCATAATCTTTATATTGAATAGATAATTCCGCTAATGGAATAGATTGATGATTAGAAATGGATTGATAAATTTGGCTCAATTCATCGAATAGAATACCCATTGACCAACCATCAGAAATAATATGGTGCATATTGAAAAGCAAAAGATATTCTTGTTCCTCAATCTTTAATAAGCGTATTTTTAATAAATGTTCTTGCTCCAAATCAAATGAACGGTCAGCATGCGCTTGAGCAATTGTTTGGATTTCAGTTGTTGTTTTTTCTACAACATTTTCAAGCTCGATTGAAAAATCAACCTGATTATCAATAACCTGTCGCCCTTCACCATTGACCGTAATAAAACGAGTTCGTAATGCTTCATGGCGTTCAAAAAGAACTTGAAAAGCCTGTTCTAAAGCATTGATATTTAGCGCACCTTTCAAGCGAATCGTGAAAGCAATATTGTAAGCTGTCAAATTAGCATCCATCTGGTCACGAATCCAAAGGCGACGTTGAGCATTGGACAACACATAATGTTTTTGCGCTTCAACTTTAGGAATAGGTGCTGAAAATGCTTCTTTATTTGAGTTGCTTTTTTTACTTAAAATACGAATAATCTCATCTAAGTTATCTTTGATACTTTGGCGAATAGCAGGCGTAATGCTGCCTTTGGATGCTTTTGTTTTCAAGCGTCCATTTTCTACCCATAGCTCAATTTGAGCCTTTTTTAGTTCTTGAATTAATGCTATTAATTCTATTGTATTTACCATATTTCTTCTTCTAAATATTCTTCTTGAATTGGGTAATTTGATTGCTTTTTCGTATTTTCTAATAAGGCTTTAATATTCATTTCTCCAATAATTTGCCCTAATTCAGCAATGGTCGGATGCGTAAAAATTTCACTAAGTTTGATTTCTACAGCTAGCGTTTGTTGTATCAAAGTAACCATTCGAATCGCTCGTAAACTATGTCCGCCTAAATTGAAAAAATTATCATTAATACCTACTTTTTCGTGATTGAATATCGTTTGCCAAACCTCAACTAATGCTTCTTCGGTCTCATTTCGAGGTGAGACATAAGTTAGTTCTCTGTTTGTGGCAAGTGTAATTCCTTCAAAATTTTCAGGGTTTAATAATGCTTTACGATTGACTTTCCCATTATTGGTTAAAGGCAATGTTTCCAAAACCATAAAATGATTTGGTATCATGTAATTGGGTAAATTATTAACTAAAAGCATTCTTAATATATCAACCGATGGAATTTCTTCGCCCGTTTTAGCTACCAAATAAGCCACTAATTCTTTCCCATTTCCAAAATCAGCGCCCACAATTACTGCCGATTGTATTGATTCGTGTGATAATAAAATTTGCTCTATTTCTCCTGCCTCAATACGATAACCACGGATTTTTAATTGGTTATCTATTCTTCCTAAAAATTCAATATTTCCATCAGGTAACCATCGAGCTAAATCGCCTGTTTTATACAATCGTTCGTCTGGATTGAATGGATTCGGAATGAATTTTTCAGCCGTTAATTCAATATTATTCAAATAGCCCCGAGCCAAACCTGCACCCGAAATGCAAAGTTCTCCTGCAATTCCTATTGGACAAGTATTGTATTGATTGTTAAGAATATAAGTAGCCACATTTTGAAATGGCTTACCTATCGGAATGAATGATGCAGACCAATTTGGTGGTATCTCGAACAATGTTGTACAAACCGTTGCTTCTGTTGGCCCATAAGCATTGAAACATCGGTATTTTTCGGTGTACCAACGCAGCACTTGTGCATCAGGTGCTTCCCCACCTAAGGTCAATATTCTCAAATTACCTAAATATTTTCCTTCGAAAGCATTGAGGAATTTTGGTGGCAAGTCAAGGACAGATATTTTGTGCTTTTTGATATAATTTAAAAAATCATCTAAAGACATTTTTTGCGGGTCAATGACAAAAAGGGAAGCACCTGTCAAAATACCCATGAATATCTCAGCAATAGAAGTGTCAAAAGTGTAAGTCGAAAATAGAAGGATATTATCGGCAGGCGTGATTTTAAATAATTCGATTGGATAATTGATGAAATTTACCACATTTCGATGCTCAATCATTACGCCTTTTGGTTGTCCTGTTGAACCTGAAGTGTAAATGATGTAGGCAAGTTGGTGATTGGTGATTAGTGATTGGTGATTGGTTTTCAAACCGTTATAATCAATTGTCTCTATATTTTCAACTGCTATTTCAAATTGTTGAGCTGTTTCAAAGGTTGAATTATCGGATAGTAATGCTTTGGCATTGCTATCCTTGAGCATATAACCTGCTCTCGCCTTTGGCATATCTGGTGCGATTGGTAAATAAGCTGCACCCGATTTCATCACACCCAAAATGGCAATTATCATCCATTCACTACGCTCTAATTGTAAAGCGATAATATCATCTCCTTTCGTGTTGTATTTTTGGTATAAATAGTTAGCTAATTGATTGGCTTTTTCGTTGAGTTCTTTATAAGTCAACTGCTTTTCTTCAAAAACAACTGCAATATTATTTGGTGTTTGTTCTACTTGTTCTTCAAAAAACTGAACAATGGTTTTATCTTTATTTGGAAAGTCTACTTTTGTTTGATTGAATGTTGTCAATAGTTGTTGTTCCGACTTTGGAAGTATATTTAATTGACCGATAGATTTTTTAGGCGCTTTTAATGCACTTTCGATTAAAACAACCAAATGTGTCCTCATTCGCTCTATTCGATTCTTTTCAAATAAATGAGTACTATATTCTATAGAAGTTCTTAATTCACCTGTATCCGTATCAAATATAAAAGTCAAATCAAACTTGCTTGACTTATCTTCTATATTTAAGTTATTTACCTTTAAGTCTTGAAAATCAAGCGTTTCTATTTCATTATTTTGTAAAATAATAGCAACATCAAAGATAGGATTGCGACTTAAGTTTCGAGACATTTTCAAATCTTCGACCATCATATCATAAGGGTAGTCATCATATTCAAAAGCCTCTAAAACCGTATTTTTGACTTTTGCTAAGACATTTTCAAAGCTATCTGTTCCATCTATTTCACTTCGTAATGGCAACATATTGAGATAAAAACCCAATTGCTCATACAAATCAGGATGGTTACGACCTGCGATACCTGTACCAATAATAATATCGGTTTGGTTGGTGTAACGATGCAGAAGTATTTTGACGAAAGTCGTCAAAACCACAAATAAACTTGTTCCATGTTTCTGGCTGATAGTTTCTAATTGTTGTAATTGATTACCCTTAAAAATATGCGTCAACGTTTCACCATCATATTGCTGAATGGCTGGACGTTGGTGGTCAGTTGGCAGTTCTAATAATTGATAATCAGCTAATTTCGCCTTCCAGTATTGTCGAAGTCGCTCAATATTGCTTGTATCAGAAAGTAGCTGTTTTTGCCAAACTGCATAATCTTTGTATTGAATAGGAAGCGGTTTCAATGGATTTGATAACTGATTAACAGAAGCATTATAAACAGTTGTTAACTCCCGCATTAGAATTTCCATTGACCAACCATCAGAAATAATATGATGAACATTCAACAATAAAAGCTGTTTTTGATGAGCTGTCTTGACTAATTCTACACGTAATAAACTATCTTGACTAAGGTTGAAAACATGCTGAATATGATTTTTTAAAATATGATTATCAAGTGCTGTTTTATTTTTATCTTTCCAATTTAGACAGGGCAACCTAAACGGTTGAGGTACCGTAATAACTTGTCTTGGCGCTCCATTAATGAGTACGAAACGTGTTCTAAGTATTTCATGGCGTTGAATGATAGTTTCAAAAGCTTGTTCTAGCACTTTTATATTTAGTGCACCATTCATTTCATAAACGAAAAACATATTATATGCCACAACTTCTTCACCTAACTGGATTGGTATCCAAAGACGGCGTTGAGCATTAGATAATGGATAATCCTGTTGTTTTTTTATTTTTGGAATAGGTTGTAAAATAACAGAATGACAATTTTTTTGTGTGTCAATTTTTTTGGCTAAATCTTCAATTGTTGGATGAGCAAATACTTCACTCAATTTTAAAATAACAGAAAATGTCTGTTGAATTAAAGCTATGACACGAATGGCTTTTAGGCTATGTCCACCCAAAACGAAGAAATTATCATGAATACTAATATTCGTTTTATTCAGTACTTTTTGCCAAATATTGACCAATTGTTCTTCTGTGTTATTTCGGGGTGCGGTATACGCTATACCTGAATCCAATAGAATAGCGCTATCAGGATATGGTAAGGCTTTCCTATCAACTTTGCCGCTGCTCGTTTGCGGCAATTTATCCAAGACCACGAAAAGGCTTGGTATCATATAATCAGGCAAACGCTGTTCTAAAAAGACTCTTAAAGTTGTGGTATTTTGTGTTGTTTTTAACACTAAATAAGCCACTAATTCTTGTGCTTGTTCCATTTTATGTCCAACCACCACGGCTGAATGAATCTCTTCATGTGCCAATAAGTTTTGCTCAATTTCACCTGTTTCTATTCGATACCCCCTAATTTTCAATTGATGGTCAATTCTTCCCAAAAATTCAATATTGCCATCAGGTAACTGACGAGCTAAATCGCCTGTTTTATATAATCGCTCCTCGTTTTTGATTCCGCTAACTATCGGGAGATGCTTGATAAATTTTTCAGCAGTTAATGCTGCATTGTTCAAATAACCGTTAGCTAAGCAAATGCCACCGATGTAGAGTTCTCCTGTTTCTCCTGTTGGAACAGAAACCCAATTTTTATCTAAAATATAAAGTTTTGTATTATCTATTGGTTGACCAATCGGAGGCAAAGAAGACCAAACATTCGTATCTTTTGGTAATACATATTCACTAACTACATGAGCTTCTGTTGGGCCATATTGATTTTTTAATACTGCATTTGGTAAACTATTCATCAAAGTTTTTAATGCCTGACTACTTTGCAGTTGTTCTCCTGCTGTGATGATTGATTTTAAACTAGATAATAAGTTTTGGGTATTATTTTTAACTAATTCTGCCAAACTATTTAAAGCGACAAATGGTAGAAAAATCCTATTGATTTGATATTGATGGATAAAATCAGGTAAATTTTGAATGTCTTTTTGAAGATTGGAAGGTAACAAAACAAGTGTTCCTCCTGAACAAAAAGTAGCAAATATTTCTTGAAAACTTACATCAAAAGTATAAGGAACAAATTGAATTGTTCTATCCCCTATTCCTGTGGTACTATTCTTAACCTGCCATTGAATGAGATTAACTAAACTGCGATGTGGCATCTCTACACCTTTGGGATTTCCTGTTGAACCTGACGTGTAGAGAATGTAGGCCAAATTAGATGATTGATGATTGACGACAGATGGTTGACGGTTATATTCTGATAAATTAATGTTTTCAATACTTGCCGTCAATAATACTTTCGCTGCACTATCTTTGAGCATATATTTTACTCTTGCCTTTGGAAAATTGAGGGCAATTGGTAAATAAGCTGCACCTAATTTTAATATCGCTAAAATGCTAATTATCATCCATTCGCTGCGCTCTAATTGCAAAGCGATAACGTCATTTTCCTTTATGGCATACGCTGCTTGTAAGTAGTTCGCTAATTGATTCGCTTTTTCGTTAAGTTCTTGGTAAGTCAGCTGTTTTTTTTCAAAAATAACCGCTATTTGATTGGGTATTTTTTGAATCTGTTCTTCAAATAATTGAACAATAGTTTTATCAATTTGATAATCCATTTCCTTTTTTTTATTGATATGATTGCTTACCATCTCCGTCATGAAATTTTACTTGTAATCCGTTATTTTAAAAATAGATTGCCTATTATCTACCTATAGACTCTTGCTTGAAAATTACTGATAGTTCATAGAACAGGCATTAGAATAAACCCTCATTTCTGCGCTATAAAGTGTTTTATATGACTGATTTTTTCAGAAGATGATGGAGTTACTATCCTCTTTTCAAGATTAGGTGATTTAGATTCAATAACCTGCACTAAACAAATAATTTAAAAAAGAGGTCAGACCTTTTTATTATTTGCCATCAAATTTTGCACTAACCTAGCCTGACCTCTATAATAAAATATTCTGATGGCTATCAATCTTTTTAGTTTTAATGGCTCTTTGACAATTTTTGCATTGTTCCCATCGGACGACGAAGTCATCCGACGGGAACGACCGTCTCGTCGGATGGCTTCGCCGTCCGATGAGACTAATAAAATACTTTTTGCAAAAATTGTCAAAGAACCGTTTTAATCTTGTTTTTTAAATACAAATAAAGGGATTTTAGCGTTTGTTAGAAGGTGATCCTTTGGGTCTTAATTTTATCAAGTCCAAGAATATTTACTTTTTACTAATGACAATATCAGCTCCCCAAAAGGGTTCAGAAGGTTCTTTATTTTGCCGTCTAGCATGTACACTCATTCTTCTGTTGGAAATCCCATTATTATTCAATTCTTTCTTAATAATTCTAGCTCTTTTTTGGCCAATGGTTTGCCATTTCAACATTAGTTTTTCTTTTTCTTGTGGCGCCATTTCTTGAGAACCACCACCAGAAGTATGTCCATAAATGGCTACTTTTAAAGTCGAATATTCTTGTAACAACTGAGCTATATTGGCTAGTTGTTTTTTGCCTTTGTCAGCTAGTTCCTCCGATTCTCCAGCAAATTGAATATGACTTAAAGAAAATACTTTTGGGTATTTCGGATTTGGACTTTCTATATATTGGCGCATCACTCCCTCTGTAGTACGAACAACAGGTGCTGCCTTTTCTTTTTCCTTTTTTGGAACTACGGGAGGAGTTGGCGCTTCTTTTGGTTCCTCTATGACGACTTCTTTTTTGGGTGCTTCTACTACCTTTTCTTCAATTGGCGGAACTACCTCTGGAGTGTCAACAGCAACTACTGGCGCTTCTTCGAATTCTTCTATAACAGCATCTTTTTTGTTTGGAAGTTCACTCTCTGAAGAATCAATTACTGGCTGCTTAGCAATAGTAATTGTACTATCTTCCTCTTCCTTTTTTACTTCTGCTATAGGTGGTTCCGGAATTGGTTCTACTTTCTTTTCAGGAACAATATTTTTAATGAAATCAGGCACTAAGCTTCTTGGGCTTGGCATAGAAGGTGCATCTATAGCTACTGCATTTTCCTCTGTAGAGACATCTATTACAATTTCTGCGCCCCAATATTCATCGTGCGTACCTGCCGATTTTTCTATGTAATTTCCAGTTATCCGATAACTTGGAATACCTAAATTCGCAAAAATATCCCTAAGCGATCTAGCTCTTTCTCTTCCAATTCTTTTTCGATTAAATTCTGGTCCCACATTACTCGTATGCCCATAAAGATTCACATTTAGCGCAGGGTACTTTTTCATCAAAAAGGCTATATTGGATAGTTGTTCTATCGCTCCTGAACTTAACCCCTTAGAGTTTCCAGTAAATCTAACTGAGCTCAAAGCAAACCTTTTAGGATAAGTTGCTTTCGGTCTTTGTATGTGTTTCGCAATAGCGCCTTCTGTAGAATTTGAAGAAAATTGGCTTATCCTAGCTGTGGTTAAAGAATCAAGATCTCCTGCAGATTGCAAGTCGACTTGTTTTGCCTTTGCCTCTTGCATAAACAAATCAATCTCCGTTGACTGGGAAGAAAACTTCATTTTATTTTGAAAATAGAAATAAGCTGCTGTTCCTACAACTAGTAGTAGTAAGGCATATTTTTTAATTTTTTTGTTTCTTGCTGCTTTTCGACGTTTAGCAATAATCGCCTTTCGGCGTTTAGCTTTTTTCAGTTTCTTGGCTTTCTCTTCTGCTTCAAGAGGGGTATCTTTTCCACTAACAACGGCCTCGGTAACAGTAGCAGCAGCTTGCCTTTTAGGGGGCATTATTGTTTTTACAAATTTACCGATTTTGCTCGTTTCATTTGCTTTTAAGCGAGCGGCCTCTTTTTCACCTTCCTCATATAGTTTTTTAAAATGTTTTTGAGCGGTAACAGGGTCAAAATCTAACAAGGTTCCTCCCATATCAAAATGCTGGACAAATACTTTCCCGATAGCATAAGTAGATGCAGCCCCACTAATGGATACTGCTACGGCACCTAATATACTCCCCATAACGGGTATCGCTTTTATTGCGCTCATTGCCCCCATACTACCTACCAAAGAACCGATAAAAGATTTAACTCGATGCTCCTTAAAAGATATTCCATATACCTTAGCCAAATCTTTAATCATTAATACTTGAATCCCCAAAATGCCCGCAGCATCTACTACAGGAATCGGTATTAGTCCCAATCCTGCTGCATAAAGCATTCGCCGACGAATGATTGCTTGAGCAGCCTGTTTAAGTTTTATACTTTTTTTTACGTTTGCCGTAGTCATTGCTGAATTTATTTTAAAAAGGGTAATTCTAATATATCCATTCTCCTCAAACGTAGCTTAGGCGGCTGGTCTGAGTAGCAATTTACTCTACTCAGACCAGCCGTCTAAGCTACGCCTTACTTATTAGTACTATCCCTTATAGCTGTTGTTGATTCTTCAACAGTAGGTATCGTAGACATTTCTGTTGCTGGCGATTGATTTTCCTTAGAAGGCACAACCTGTTCTAATACTGGTGTATCCGCTACCCTATCTTCGGTATAGCTTTGCCAAACTATCCAACCTAAAATAGCTATTAATAATAAAAGTAATAACCATTTTAAACGTTGCAATATACTTCGCTGCTGTTTTGGAGCAACAACTGCTTTTTTGCTCGGTGTATCTTGATTCACTACTTTGGGGGGTACTTGAATTGCTGCTATTGGCATAGGCGTTTTCTGCTGTTCTACCAATTCTGGTTCTACCTTCCGTGTTTCTACTAGAGGTATTTCTGCCTTCAAATTTTGCACTACTAGAGGCTTAGAAATTACTATCTCCTTTTCTTCTTGTAATGACTGGGCAGCCGCTTTTCCTTCTTCGTGCAGTTGTTGGAAATACTTTCTAGATTTGACAGGGTCAAAGTTTAATAAAGTACCGCCTTGGTGGAAATGTTGAACGAATATCTTTCCGAGTGCATAGGTCGCAGCAGTTGCTCCAGCCGAAACCGTTGCTCCACCTAAAAAGCTACCTAAACCAGGAATGACCTTAACAAATCCAATAGTCCCTAAATTACTAGCTAAAGAGCCAATAAAAGATTTGACTAGATGCTTTTTAAAAGGGACTTCGTATAAATCAGATAAGTCATTTATCATTAATACTTGATTGCCCAATATGGCCGCTGCATCTATTACAGGAAAAGGAATAAACCCCAAACCTGCCGAGAACAACATATGTCGTCGGATAATTTTTTGAGCTGCTTCTTTTCGTTCAGCAGTTTGTGCTATCGTTAACATTATAGATTAATTTTAAAAAAATTTCAATTGACTTGTTCAATAAGAGTATGTTTAAATTTTCATTTTGCTAAAAATCAGCATTTTATCTTTTGCTGAAAATTTTGATTGCTTGATTGTTAAATTGTTGTTAGGAGGAAATAACAATCAAACAATCTGACAATCAAACAATTTTCAGGAAAAACAGGGATAAATTTCATTTTTTCAAATAAACGAAATAAGATTTTTATACATGCGCTAATAACAAGGCCGCTGTTTTAATTGTAATCTTTTCATAAATGCAAAAGAGTTGTAGTGGAAAACAGCAACTTATTGTTCCATTTTCTTACTATGGTACTCAAAAACATGGTTTTATTAAAAGGGGGAATTCGGTATATTAATGTAACTATTTACCTATCTGAATCGGCTGTTTTAATAGCGTTTCTTGCAATTGATTTTGTATCAATGCTACAAATTGCTGCGCATGAGTAAATAGAAAAAAATGATTGCCTTTCATTTTAATAAATGTTACTTTAGTTGTAAATTCTTTTTGCCACGCTTGAACTTCTTTTTCGGTCATCTCTTCTTCTGTTCCAGTAATTACCGTCGTTGGAATATTCAGCGCTGGTTTTTGATAATATTGCCAAGTTTCTATTGCTTGAAAATCCGCCCGAATAATGGGTTCAAAAAAATCAAAGGCAGCTGCATCATTCAATATTTCTTCTGATATACCGCCATAACTTTCTAGTCTTTTTTTGAAAGCTGTCTTCGTAAATAAATACCGATAGGGAATGACTTGGGGTACACTCGGTCCCTTTGTTCCTGACAGGAATAAATGTACTGGAAGTGCACATCCCGCTTCTCTGGCTTTATGTGCTAAAAGATAAGCCAATCTACTCCCCAAACTGTGTCCAAAAAAAGCGTAAGGCTGCTGTAAATCATCCTTAATCTGTTGCCAACAATCATTGACTAAATCCTCCATATTAACTACTAATGGCTCTCCAATTCTTCTTCCTCTACCAGGTAGTATTAGCGTAGTCACCTTCCAAGTCTTTGGCCAATAAGGAGCCAGCGGTTGGTAGGCAAACGAACTTCCGCCTGAATATGGTAAACAAATTAGGTGCATTTTTGACGCTTTTAAAGCTAATGATTTTATAGAAGCGACTTATTTATTAAATTTAAATAAGTCGCCAAATGTGCGATGACCAGATTGTGTAAAAAAAACTAATCAAGTTCATCTAACATATAATCCTGTTTCTTCCTTTTAGCTTTAGGTTTAAAAAGAAGAATTAATATAGCTGGTGTCAAAGGCGTCAATAAAACTCCTAAAATCAATACCCCCCCAAAACCTATGGACACATTTCTACCTAAATATGCTACAAGTAGGCAAAAAACAATGTAAGTTGTTACAAGTACATAAAATGTCATGATGTATTTTTATTTACGTTTTTTAGTTCGTCCACCCAAAAGTTCGTCTTGCCAAGCTTTCAACGCTTCCATCTTACCAGCAGCAGCTAGAGCTGCCTGTTCTGGCCAACTAGTTGGGTCTGCAAAATTGTATTTTCCACCAGCATCTTTTAATATCTGTTGTAATTTACTAGCCTTTGTTTTGGATAAATTCTCCATGCTATAAATTCCAGCCGCTTTTAAAACCTCGGCTATCTTGGGGCCAATTCCTTCAATAATAGTAAGATCAGCTGCTTTGGCAATTTTTGAAGGAGACTTTTTGCTAGTCTTAGCGATTTTTTCTTTACCTTTTTTTGTTGCCTTATTTTCTTTTTCAGATATAAGTAATTCGATGTCTTGTTGTAAGCCCAATAAACCAGCTTGCAACTGTTCGTTTTCTGCTAGTAATTTAGCTGTTTCTGATTGGCTATTACTTTGATTTGGTTTATTTTTATCCGTTTTAGGAGCTCGTTGAGCTTGGAGGGATTCGATCTCTTTTTGTAAATTTAATAGCATGATTTGTAGTTGTTTATTATCTGCTATTACTTGTTCTTTTTCAGCTTCTGTGCTTTTATCCAAAACATGGTTACTGACTCCATTCTGTTCTATCAAATCTTGTTGAGCAATAAATAATTGCCCATTTTCAAATTCTTTATGATAGTATTCTCTAGAAGAAACAGGGTCAAAATCAAGTAAGGTACCGCCTTGATCAAAATGCTGGGTAAAAACTCTTCCCAAAGCGTAAGTAGCGGTTGCGCCAGCTATAGCAGCGGTTGCACCACCAGCTATTGTGCCAAAACCTGGAATTAATTTAATCACCCCAACAGAACTAATACTACTTATCAGCGATCCAATCAATGATTGGGCAATATGTTCTTTGAATTCTATTTCATAAAGATTGGCAATGGATTGAAGCATGGTTAACTGCACCCCTAATAAAGCAGCAGTATCTACGATAGGAAATGGAATTAATCCCGCACCTGCCGCATAAATAGTTTTTCGATTTGTAATCTTATTGGCTTCTTTGACCCGATCAATGTGTTGTTGAATATTTCCCATAATGAAGGTATTATATTTAAGATTATAGCGTAGAGAAGCGAGAAAAAAGATGGAAACAAATTAATTCCTAATCATTCTTCGATAATTGGGGTTTTACTGGCTTTATTCTCTACCCTATATTAAGTTAGTTAGTTAGGTATACTTTAACAGGTTAAGATTTGAACATTTTTAAAAGATTGAGCAGCTCAAGTTATATGCCCAAATGGCTATATTGTTGAGTAGGGTTTTATACCTATTTTAAGCTACAATTATTAAGCAATATAACAATTCAACAATATAACAATCTTCAACAGAAAGTCTATTTTTTACCCTGATGCAGTATAGTTAGTTAGTCTAATGAAAAATAAGCCCGTCATTTAAAATTGACGGACTTATCTTTAGCATTTATTTTGATGCTTTTAAAGCATCAACAGATTGCTGCAATTTCATCATCATCTCTTACATCTCTTCATTCTTCTTGCGCAAGTCCGCTAAGTCTGCTGCACTTTCTCCTTCTACCCCTGTCTTTTTTCTACTAAAGAAATTTTTCCAGCTTGTCTTCTCCTTTACTTCATCATCCGTTTCTGATAAATCCTCGACATATATTTTACCTTCTTCGAAGGCTTCTTGAAAATATTTTCTAGATTCAACAGGATCAAAATTTAGTAAAGTACCTCCTTGGTCAAAGTGCTGCGTAAAAACCTTACCTAAAGCAAAAGTAGCGGCTGCTCCAGTAAGAGAAGTTGTAAAACCTCCTATAAAACTACCTAGTACAGGAATAGCCTTAACACCACTCATGACACCTATTGCGCCTAAGTCGCCTACAAGCGTTGTAATGATAGATCTAACTGGTTTTTCTTTAAAATCAACGCCATAAACATTAGCTATATCCCGAATCATTACCACCTGAACACCTAGTATAGCTGCTACATCCACTAGTGGAAAAGGAAGCAATCCTATACCTGCGGCATAGAGTGTTCTTCGATTCGTAATCGCATTTGCTTGCTTTTTCAAGCTAGCAGTAGAAGGAGTTGCAACTGTTTCTGCAACTTGTTCCATTGTTTCTGTCATAATAAAATTGTTAATTAATGTTAAAAAATAATAAGTGATTAGCGACTGGTAACTGGTAATGAGTTCAGACATTGACTCGTCACCTTTGGCCTAAGGGCTAATCCATTCCAAAAAATTAGAATGTCAATATCAATGGCAAATCCAATGAAAACAAGTATCAACTCAACGACTACAAAGCCGGTTTTTGGGGACTTCCTTAATTATCATTAATATTGATATGCTAATTACTAGTTATTCCCTCCTAAAATAATAGGAAGGTCACCACTATTTGTTCCAATAACAACAACTTTTGCATTGGGAGATTTAGCCAACTCTTTAGTGGCATTAATTCCTTCCCATTGTAATATATTCAATTCGGAAGTATCTCTAAAATCCTTAATTCCTCTAGCTTCGACTAATCGAGCTGCTTTTTTTCCTTCTGCTTCTATAAGCAAGGCATCTTTATCCCCACTCGCTTCAATCACTTTCCGCATTGCTTCTTTTTCTTCCAATTTCAACTTAAAATCATATTCCAGCATTAGCTGTTCTTGCACCAATTTTTTAGCTATCGCATTTTCTACTTGTTTTGGCAACACAATATTTCTTACGACGATATCTATAATGGTAATTGGGTAATTGTCCGTAATTTGCTTTTGAGAGCGTTGAGTCATGTCTATTTGAATAGAATCTCGACCAGTAGAATATAACTTATCCACTCGATAATGACTGATTACATTTCGGGTAATAGAAGTAATATGTGGTACTAAAATGGATTGTAAATAATCTGGTCCTAATTCTCTATGAAGCAATCCAATTCTATAATAGTCAGGAAAATAACGATAAGATATTTCTGCGGTTACTTCCAGTCCATCTGTTGTCAAAGCAGTAATTGTGTCCTGATGCTCTAGGATTCGGGTATTATACAAAATGACCTTATCCCAAGGAAATTTAAAACCTAGGCCTTCGTCGTAATAGACGCCATTTAGTTGAGTTCCTCCTCGAAAATAACTATACAAGGCGCCTTTATGACCCGCAGGTACTACCACATAAAATCGGTCAAAAAAAGATAGAAATACCGTTGCTACTAACATAGCAACAATCGTAAGTTCCATGGCATACGATCTATTGGTTTCTTCTTCAAATTCTTCCTCAAATTCATCTTCTAACAAATCTATATCTTCTTCCATTTTATTTCGATTTACAAAGGATTTACGGTCAATAAAGCATTGATTTCTTTTCTAGATAATTCTCGAATGGCCCCATTCTTCATTTCCAATAACCTGTCGGGAACTGTCCAATAATGCCGATCGTGAGAAACGACAATGACTGTTTTATTTCTTTCCTTCAATTCTCTTATTAATTCATAATAGTACTTATCTCTAAACTCTGGATCTAAATCAGAAGCGACCTCATCAAAAATGTACACCTCCTTGTCTTCCATCAAGCTTATTGTCAAAGCCAGCCTTTTTTTCTGACCACTTGATAAATGAATATTCGTAAAACTTCCATTCTTAAAGGAAGTTTTTTCATTAGATAATTCCATATTTTCCAATAACCTATTCACTACTTTGGGGTTCACTTTATCTACCCCATATAATTTGTCAAACAAATGAAAATCTGTAAAAATTACGGTAAATAAATTCCGATATTGTTGGTATAGAAGTGGTGTTACGATTGTTTCTTCTTTATTTTTAAGTCCTGTATCTAGTACAATTTGCCCACCTTTAGGGGTATATAAACCAGTTAATAGTTTTAAGAAAGTAGATTTGCCAGAGCCATTTCCTCCTGTAATAAAAACCAATTCTCCTTTACGAAAAGTAAGATTGACAGGACCTACTGTAAAAATATGGTCTTGTTCTTTGGTAGGAGGATAAGCATAACTCAAATTTCGCAACTGAATATTATCAAAATAAGG
>JBGCFJ010000771.1:0-2544 GCA_045106885.1 Saprospiraceae bacterium | reverse complement strand
CAACCATTTATACCGCCTTTTTCCCTTCTAAGAAACTCAAAAAATGCGTCCATAATCCATTATGCAAGCATTTTTTGAATTCCTTAGAAGAAAAATTGACTGGTCTAACTGGCTAATTATTTTCTCCACTTTGCCTAAATCATCCTATTGATTCCGCAAAGGACTTAGAGTATGAGACGTAGGCATGTAAAATAGCAAGTAGTTGAAAAATTTAAAATTTATCATAGAAAATCTTTCAAATACAAATAGGTCTACCCTTTGCCCTCAGCCCAATGCACTTTGCTAAATATTCACAAATTATATTTTACATAAAAAATAAGCAAAATGAAATTATCCTTTTTACCTACCTTATTTATCGCATTTTTATTATTGGGGACTAGTTGTCAAACTGCCGAAAAAGGCCCTCAAACAATGTCTGCTGACAATTTAGTTAAAAACATTCAAAAGCGATTAATTGAAGCCAAAGCTGGTGACCAGATATTATTGCCAGCAGGAACTTTCGATTTTAAGCGATCACTTTCTTTAAATGATACGCCAGATATAACGATTAAAGGAGCAGGAAAAGGCAAAACCATTTTATCTTTTAAAGGGCAGATTGAAGGGGCAGAAGGCATGTTGATTAAAAATGTCAATGGCATTACATTAGAAGGATTTACCATTTCTGATTCTAAAGGAGATGCCCTCAAAGTACAGAGTTGTTCCAATGTGGTGATGCGAGATGTAGAAACGACATGGACAAATGGGCAATTGGCAACCAATGGCGCTTATGGTTTATATCCAGTAAGTAGTACCAATGTCTTAATGGAAAAATGCGAAGCTTCTTACGCAATGGATGCGGGCATTTATGTCGGACAATCAAAGAATGTGGTGGTTAGAGATAATTATGTTCACCATAATGTAGCAGGGTTAGAAATCGAAAATACAATCAACGGGGAGGTTTATAATAATATAGCCAAAAACAATACTGGAGGAATGCTTATCTTCGATATGCCCGATTTACCTCAAGCAAATGGCGACCGTATCAAGTTCTATAATAATATTATGGAAGGCAATAACGGGAAGAATTTTGCCCCTAAAGGGATGGTCGTAAGTACAATTCCTCCAGGTTCTGGGATGATTATTATGTCGCACTCAAATATTGAAGCACATCATAATACCATTACCAACCACAAAACTTTAGGCATTGCGGTGAATAGTTGGTTATTTACAGGAGTTCCTTTTAAGTCAGAAAAATTTGACCCTTTTTGCAGCAATATCAATTTACATGACAATGTGATTAGTGGCAATGTTGGTCCTGCGGATAATACCACCGAATACGGTCAATTATTTACGGCAATATTAAAAGGCGAACCTGTGGATATTATCACCGATGGTATTTTCAAACCTACTTCTATTGGAGAAAATGGTCAAGCAACAGGTTACTGTTTTAAAAACAATGGGGACAATATTAAGTTTGTCAACTTAAATGCAGGCATGGGCGATTCTCCAGAAGCAATGGCTAAGAATATGGATACAGATTTAAGCAAATTTGATTGTGATTTGCAAAGTTTTGATACGAGTGAGCACGATAAATGGTTGGCGGTGAAATGATTTCAGTTACCAGTTACCAGTTGCCGGTTACCAGTTGTCGAGCTTAAAACAGGCAACAGGTAACTGGAAACAGGTAACTGGCAATAATTAATAACGAAAAATAGTCTTCGAAAGAATGAAAAAAATATTACTACTAAGCACCTTACTTTTTGTATTAGGATTATTATTATCTAGATGTCAATTAGGGAATAAAGGCATTGTCATTCCAATAGAACCCTACGAAAAACTATCGCAATACCAATTTTTCCAAGGGAATTTAGCGGATTTAAAACCTAGTGACCGAGTCATTCCTTACGATTTAAACTCCCCGCTCTTTTCGGATTATGCTCATAAAGCCCGATTTGTTTGGATGCCAGAAGGAACAAGCGCTAGTTATACGACTGAACGAGAGTTAGATTTTCCCAAAGGCGCAGCCATCATCAAAAATTTTTATTATGAAAATGATGAAACGGATGCCAGCAAAGGGAAAAGAATTATGGAAACACGCTTATTAATTAACCGAGGAGCCGATTGGGAAGCAATTGGCTATATTTGGAACGATGAGCAAACCGAAGCTTATCATGAAGTGATTGGTGACATTAAAGAAGTAAGCTGGGTCAATACAGAAGGCAAACCACAAAATATTAATTACATCATTCCCAATAAAAATCAATGTAAAAGTTGTCATTTAAATGGGAAAAAACAGATTCCAATTGGTCCTAAAGTTCGGAATTTGAATAAGACCTTTGCGTATGCGGATGGCACAATGAATCAATTGGAGAAATGGGCATCCATCGGTTATTTAAGTGGTTATGATGGACAAGTGAATCACCCTAAAGTAGCCACTTGGGACAACGAAAAAAGTGGCGATATTCACGATAGAGCCATGGCTTATTTAGACATTAATTGTGCGCATTGTCATAATAAAACGGGTTCAGCCAATACTTCAGGTTTACACTTGACAGCAGATGCACC
>JBGCFJ010000770.1:0-8242 GCA_045106885.1 Saprospiraceae bacterium | reverse complement strand
CCTTTCCTTTAAATTGTCGTCTAACCGATTTTAAATCAGTAACCGCATTTCTATTAATAGGACAAGAATTTTGCTGAACATATAATACAACTGCTTTTGCATCGCTGTAGTAGTAAAGCGTATGAAAATCCCCATTTTGGTCATGTAAACCAAAGTTAGGTACTTCTAAATCCATATCCACTTGTACTTCTGGTCCATCGGAATTTTGACAAGAAGTGACTAAAAAAATTAGTCCGAATAATAATAAAAAGGGTGACTTTAGCAGACGATTCATTTTGCGAAATTTTGATTGGTTTATAGTAAAATGAGTAGATGAGAAAATGATGAAATGAATAAATTTGGCTTACATTTATTCCTTTTATCATCTAGTCATTTATTCATTGAGAACTTACAATTGATATTTAGATAGGGTTAATTATAAACGTTATTTAGATAAGAAAGTTATCTATTATCAAATTTAGTATAATCCTACTAAAAAATACAGGGATATTAGCTTGATTTGTTGTTTTTTTCGGGTAAAGGGGAGAAAAGAGCTGTTTAATTGTTTGCAAGCAGCCTGACCTGCCGCCTGATACTTAACTTTATGCTACTAATTGACCAAAATGATTTGAGCGGTAGTTTGTTTTGTAAACTTAGTAGAACACAACTATTGTTGTTGATATTGATGGAAAATACCTTTGTCAAAAGGTGTCCAAAAACTTGCTTTCTGACCTGCCGCCTTTAAAGCTCTATTCGTCCAACTATTACAAGTATGAAAAAAGCTATAGCTGCCAGTCGCATCATAAAAAGCGTCAGAATCTGTATAGATGGCATCTGTTTGAATATGGGTAACATCGCCATTTTCTTGTTTAATAAAATCCTTCTGGATAAAATCGACGAGCCGTTGGTATTGATTGTTAGAAATGCCGATTTTAACACAAGCTGGCCCCTCCTGCATTTGTCGATAATAAGTAGCGTGAATAGCTGCTGTACTTAAACCAGTGGCGGCTTTAAAAGCAGTACTAAATTTCAATTCTGCCCAAGTTGGGGTATCTAAATAAAAACCTTTGTCTCCCCAGCCAATAGCAATGAAATTATAGTCTGTTTGTTTGCCTTTCGTATTTTCAAATTTTAACTGTTGACTCCAATCAATTTGAGGTGTTTTGATAGGCATTACTAAATCGGTATGTACCCCGTTGGTTAAAATGTAAATAGATAAATCGTCTTTGGCATTTGCTTCTTCCGCAACACCAATTCTGCCTAAGCCAAGACCAGCTAGAACATATAGTGCCACAAATCCAACCAAACCTAAAATAGAAAAGCCGATAATTTTGAGTAGTTTTTTCATAGTATTCTTCTCTTGAAATGAGTAGATGAGAAAATGAGTAAATAAACACTTTTGTTGAAACTTAGCTGTTTAATTATGTACTCATTTTTTGGCTACCCGTCTAAGCTTGGACATTTTCGACAACAACGAATCTATATTCGCTGTACCAAGCGTCGGAAAATATAGATTTTCCCTTGTCTGTCCTAAACTTGAGTGTCCAACTTTAGACGGGTAGCCCATTTTTTCGGCAAGATATTGAATACCAATGATATAAAAAAATTATTCCAAACCTTCCATTAATTGCCCACTCAATTGCAATAACTGAATCTCTATAATTTTAGCATCAAATTTGGCGGTATTTAGACTAGTGGCAGCATTTAATAAATTTAATTGCGCCTGTCTGAATTCCACAGAGTTTACTTGCCCGACTTTAAATTGTTCTTCTGTTCGTTCAAAATTCAATTGGTTGATACTTAGGTTTTTAGCCTCTGCTTTTAAAATGAACAAAGCATTTTGGTAACTTCCCCAAGCATTGATGACATCTCTTTCCAATTGTTGGAGGACTTGTTCTTTCTGGGTTAATTGAGTGGCGACATTAATTTTAGCATTTTGATTTTGTAATTTACGCCGACCACCATCGTATAAATTCCAAGATAAAGTAACGCCTGCGGATAGACCTCGGGTATTAGACACATCAATGAAGGACCCAGCAGCATTATCTGAAAAAGTAAAATTGTAATTGGCATTCGCGCCTAAAGTAGGTTTTTTAGTAGCCTCAATAATATCAAAATCTAAGGCAGCAATAGCTAAATTTTGTTGGAGTACTTTTACTAAAATATTATTGGTTTTTGCCGCTTCAATTAATTGAGGCAAATTAAGGTTAGGTTGATAAATAACAACAGTATCTACTTCAAAATCGGTGGTAACGGTCCTGCCCATCGCTACATTTAGATTCCGTTTAGCATTTGCAATTTGATTCTTTAAATTCATTAAATTAATCGAATCTCTTTGAATATCTACTTCTGCATTCAAGACATTTAAGCGAATGCCTTGCCCATAATCGTACTGGTATTGCGCTCTTTGTAGGCGTTTTTTAGACAATTCAATCGTTTGTTCTAATACTGAACTATTTTGCTCCAAACGAGCCACTTCATAATAATTATTAAAAACAGCTAAGACGTTATTTTCAATCGTTTGGCGCAATTGTAAATCCGTTAAATTGGCGACTTCTTCTAATTGTTGAACCACCAAACCTCTCGATTTATCCACTAAGGTATAATTCGCTTGCACTGTCGCATTGCTTCCCCAATTAAAGGCATTAGACGTTGTATTTTCGTTGCCATTCCCAAATTGTTGCTTAGACCCGCCTAATCTAGAATTGACACCAGCCGTTGCATTCACAGTAGGCAAATACCCATTTAGTTCTCGACTAGTATTATTTCTAGCAATTTCAATATCATTTTTTGCCATTTGAATATCAAAATTATTGGCTAAAGTAATTTGGACAGCTTGGGCTTTGGTTAAGGTAGTTTGAGCTGTAATCGTGTGAAAAGAAATAATTCCTGTTAAAATGAAAAATATATATTTGAACATCTTTTATTTTTAATGGTCTGTTACGAATGAACAGTTTAAACGTACCGACGAATTCATTCGTCAATTGGACTACAACGAATGAATTAGACGGGTACAGATAAAAAGCTACTGAAATTTCTCTATACTATAAATCCAGAAGGGATTGAACTTGAATAGCCCCGTATGTAAATCCCGATTGAAAATACGGGACAAGTTGCGGGGTGGCTGTAAACAGGTTTAAATTACCCAACTCTGAAGGAGTTGATCGTGAAAAACATGACAAATTCAAGTTCAACTCCTTCAGAGTTGGGAAGTTTTGGGAGAATAATCGCTATTTCCCCGCATTTACATACGGGGCTATTCGTGTTTTACCCTTTCAGGGTAATTTCATAGCAGAAAATAACGTCAAAACTTATCTGTACCCGTCGAGTTCATTCGACGGTAAATTGAGCATTTACGCCGAATTTATCATTCATCATTCATCGTTCCTCATTACTTAATAAGCCTCCTCCAATGCTTCCTTTTCTATTTTTTGCTCAATTACGGCTCGTTCAATATCTCGTCTTTCAGGACGTTTGCCTGTAAATAACCAGATTCTAGCTCGTTTGATAGAATTACTTAAATAGAGTAGAAGGGGCAATAAAAAGAGGGTTAGAAAAGTAGCATAAGCAATACCGTAGGAAATCGTAATCGCCATTGGAATTAAGAACTTAGCACTTCTCGCTGTTTCAAAAATTAGCGGCATTAAACCAGCAACTGTAGTTACTGAAGTTAAGAAAATTGCTCTAAATCTAGACCTACCAGCCTGATAAAGTGCTTCTTTAAAGGGCAAGCCTTGTTTGAGAAAGACATTAAATTTACTCACTAAAACCAATCCATCATTCACTAAAATACCGATTAAGGCAATAATACCTAAGATAGATAACATACTAAGCGGATAACCATGCAGCCAATGCCCCCACGCAACACCCACTAAACTAAACGGAAGCAATAGGAATAATAATAAAGGCTGACTATAGGACCTAAAAGAGAAGGCAATAATGGCATACATCATGAAAAAAGCAACTGGCAAAATAGACCTAAAAGAACGACCCATTTTAGCGGTTTCTCGACTTTGCCCTTCATATAGCGGCGTAACAGAAGGATAGCGGGCTAAAATTTCTGGCATGATGACATTCCGAACATCTGCCATAATTTCCACCGAACTATCATCTGCATTTTTAAGGTCGGATTCTACTTTTATTTCTCGAATACCATTGAGGTGATTGATAGAAACTTCTCCTCTTTCAATCGAATATTCTGCAATTTCTGACAGTGGAACACGCTCTCTAGTATTGGTGACAATCCACATGTCATCCAGATTTTTAATAGAGGCCCTTTCTGCTCGGTCATAGCGTACCCAAACCCTAATCTCATCTCTATTTCTTTGGAATCGCTGTACGGCTTGCCCAAAGAAACCTGCTCGCACTTGCGCCATTACATCATTCAAATTTAAGCCTAAGAGATAAGCGTTTTCTTTGAGTTCCAATTCAATTTCTTTAATACCAGCAGGGTCATTATCCGTAATATCTTTGAGTCTTGGATTATCCTGAAACGCTGCTTTTAGGGCATTTTTTGCGCCTTTTAGCTCTTTAATATTGCTACCCGTCAAGGAAATAGAAACGGGTTGTCCACCAAAATTTCTATTAGAACCAAAGGTTAATTTTTCTACGCCATAAATAGGACCAGTAGCCTCTTCTACGGCATTGGCGATTACACTCGCATTAAAATCTCTTTGTTCCCCCGGTAATAAATTTAATTCTAAAGTAGCATTGGAAATACCTGGCCCAATTCGTCTAATCATATTTTGGATGACTGATTTGCCACCAGTTTGCTTGTCTTTAAAATCTTCATTAACGGCAATGGCCGCTTTTTCGATTCTTTCCATCACTTCCACGGTAATAGCCTCACTTGTTCCTTCTGGCATCGCCAAACTAACACTAACTCGGTCACTAGAAAAAGGAGGGAAAAAGGAAACGCCAATCACCCCACCACCAATGGCACCAAAGGTCATAATCAGTAAAGCAAGTGGAACACAAAAAGCAAAAATTCTATAAGTTAAGAAGAAGTGTAAAAGGGGCGAATAGAGTTTATCTCTGACCCAATTAATCCCATTATCTGCCCAACGGTTGAGTAAAAAATGTTGTCCATCTTTTTTCATGGCGCTAGAGTGGGCAATATGGGCGGGTAAAAAAACAAGGGCTTCGATTAGCGAAAATAACAGGGTAATAACCACGACTACCGCTACTTCATAATAAAAATCCCCAAAGCGACCCTCTAAGAAAAAGAAAGCAGAGAAGGCAACAACTGTTGTCAGAATTGCCGAAACAATAGCGGTCGAAACCTCCAAAGTACCATCAATAGCGGCCCTAGTGGGCGATTTCCCCATTTCGTAATGCGCATAAATATTTTCGCCAATCACAATTCCATCATCCACCAGAATTCCAATTACCACAATCATCCCAAATAAGGACATAAAGTTCAAGGTAATTAACCCTGGCACTAAAATAAACATCCCTAAAAAGGAGACTGGCAAACCAAAGGCTACCCAGAAGGCTAAACTAGGTTTTAGGAAAACAGATAATAAAATAAGGACTAAAACAATCCCTAATAAACCATTTTCACTTAAAATCCGTGTTCTATCTCGCAAATCTACCGAACGATCATTGGTGATATTCAATTGAACATTATCTCGTTGTTCATTGAATTTTTTGGCATAGGCACGCATCAAATTGGAAGCCCCTAAATATTCTTCATCATTGGTCGTTTGTACCCGAATTTGTACCGCAGATTGACCATTAAAATAAATTCGGTCAGGATTTTCAGACCATTTATCTCTAATGGTAGCGACATCTTTCAACCGAATGACATTGCCATTTTGGTCAGCTCGAATAACGATATAATCCAATTCATCGGCGTAATAAGCCCGATTGGTCGCTCGAATCAAATAATCTTCTTCCTTCGTTTTTATATTCCCGCCAGTAGCTAAAATATTGGCTTTGGCAACAGCCGTCGTTACTTCATTAAAGGTTAGATTTTTAGACCGCAAATCATTTTCCCTGACGGCTATTTCGATTTCTTCTTTAGGAAAACCCGTAATTTCTACTTGAGAAATCCCTTCCATATTCCGAATATCATCTTCTACTTGATAAGAGATTTTCTTCAAAGTTTGTAAGGGAATAGCCTCTCCACTTAATGCCAAACTAATTACTTCATTTAGTCGTTCTCTTTTAGAAATAATCGGCGGTTCCATGTCAGAAGGGAAGGAAGGCACTCTATCCACCGCATTTTTGACTTCCTGCAGCATATCATTGATGTCGTATTCTTCAAAGGTTTCGATGGTAATGACTGCCGTATTTTCAGAAGACTTAGACGTCACTCTTTCTATCCCGACAATGCCTTTAAGGTTGTCTTCAATTTTCAAAACAATGCCCTCTTCCATTTCGACGGGAGAGGCACCAGGATAGGCAATGTTTATATTAATAGTCGTATTCGGCAATTGCGGATATAAAGAAAAATTCATTCTCGATAAAAAAACAAAAAAAAAAATGAAAATGGCTAGTAAAGCAACATTAACAGCAACGGGAAATTTTATAAAATAGGTTATTATACTTTTCATGGTCGAAATGTGTTGTCGGTTGCGAGTTGTCGGTTGCCAGTTACCGGTTGTCAGTTACCCGTTACGTAAAGTACGTCAAACTGGCAACCGACAACGGGTAACTGGCAACTGGCAACCGATAAATCTAATTTAAGGCAGTTTTGTTTTTGGTAGATGTTTTGTCCGAAAATATTTTAACCTTCATACCTACATAAGCACTTGGAATCGGCTTAGCCAATATTTTCATTCCATCCGATAGCCCTTTGACTACTGCGGTACTTTCTTTAAAATAAATTGGTTCTACTTGCACCAACGCTAAAACGGTATCTTTGACAATAAAAACCTGATTATTTTCAACTAATAACTTTCTATTTATTTCAAAAGTATTCTTTTCTTCCTTGGCAGTAATATCTGCTTCTAAATACATACCTTCTTTCAGTCCTTTGCCACTAACTTGTATAAAAGTAGGAATTGTTTGAGAGGCGGGGTCTACGAGACTGTTTACCCGAATAACTTTTCCTGTCCAGTTTTTTGTATTGGCAACATTGTGTAATTGAACTTTTTTACCAACCCCCAATAATTCTCCATAAGCAGTATTCACCGCCACTTCTAATTCGTAAACACTTTGGTCAATAAATTCGCCTAGTTTTTGTCCTGGACGAATTAATGCCCCTTTATTAACCAAGGCTTGGGTCAAAACGCCAGAAAAAGGCGCTTTTACAACATAATTCTGTAATTGGGTTTCTAGATTCTGCACATTATAGTAGGGCGTGTAAATATTTCTACCAGAAAGAAATAATTTCTCTTTTTCGCTTTCAGGTTCAGGCAATTTCGCCAAAGGTTGGTTGACATCAAAATTGCGGACATATTCATCCCATTTACCGATGGCGTTGGGATAATCCAAGCGCAAATCAGGAATTAATAAAACCAATTGGTTGTAAAAACTACTTTTTTGTGCTTTTAAATTGATAACTTCTTCTTTTTTATCCAAAGCTAAAAGCGTTTCTCCTTTTTTATACCAAGTTCCAGGCTTAAAAGCTCGACTACTACTATTAAAAATACCTTGGACTTCTGTATATAACTCCACTCGATTTTTGGACATTAAATTACCAGAAGTCGTTATAGTAATAGGCGTACTAGCATTTCTAACAATATCAACAAAAGCCCCTGTTTCTATCTTTTTTTCCTTTCTAGGCTTCCATTCTTTCTTATTGGCAACGGTTCGTTTAGCAACAGTAACAGCCCCAAAAAGGAGCAAAATGCCAAGAATAGCGAGGATGATTTTTCTGACCATAATTATTTTTCAATTTAACTTTCCTATCCAACAACACTTTTTTAGATATGTTTTACCTAGAATTTGATTTCTTTCTGATTTTTTAAATAGTCAGCTTGAAAATTGATAATCACGTGTCGGACACCTCCAAAGGTGTCCGACACGTTCGACTAACCATTTATCAGTTGGGGCATTAAATCCGTTGGGGGTATATTTATTTAAACCCCAGCGGATTTAAATATTGACTTATCATTTTTTATATGATTGATTTTTTAACGGATTATCTATTTAACTGGAATCGCTTTTATTTAGGTAAGTGAAGAGAATTAAATAAATTGCTCCAGAAAGCGCAGTTATTTTTTCGGCTAAGAAATTAAAAAAATTAGTGCATACCCTTTGGTACGGACTCTTTTTTTTAGTTTTTTAGACGGACAAAGAACAAGCTTAATGGGGT